>DATLNE010000034.1 GCA_035536915.1 Acidimicrobiales bacterium | reverse complement strand
TGTCCGGGAAGTGCTCGCCCAGGTCGCCCAGACCGCAGGCGCCGAGGAGGGCGTCGGCTACCGCATGGGCGACGACGTCGGCGTCGCTGTGGCCGGCCCGACCCCGCTCTCCCGGCAGATGGACACCGCCGAGGACGAGCGGACGCGAAGGATCGTCGGAGAAGGGGTGGACGTCGAACCCGAGGCCGACGCGGATCATGGCGCCGGCGTCACCCAAGGTCGGAGCGCAGCGTGATCTTGGCGTTTGCCGGGTCGCCGGGGACGACGACCACGCGACCGCCTGCCGCCTCCACCAAGGTTGCGTCATCCGTACCCTCGCCCCTACCCGCGTGCGCCCGGCGCAGGACCTCGGCCGCGAAGGCCTGGGGGGTCTGGACGGCCATAAGGCCGTCGCGGTCGAGAGTGGCCACCACCTGCCCGGCGGCCACCCGCTTGATCGTGTCGGCCACCGGCACACCGGGTACTGCGCCGTCGGCCCCGGCCCGCACCGCTGCTACCACCGCATGGAACAGCGCCGGCGCGGCAAATGGCCGGGCTGCGTCGTGGACGATGAGAACGTCGGCGTCCGAAGGCACGGCAGCCAGCCCGGCCCGCACCGAGTCCGAGCGGGTGGCTCCGCCGGCCACCACTACATCGGCGACGGGCGCTTGGTCGTCGACGTAGTCGGCCGGGACGACAAGGACCACGCCGTCGGCCACGGAGCGACTGGCGGCCAGCGCCCAGTCGACCACGCGGCAACCTTCCAGCTCCTCGAACTGCTTGGGGCCCCCGAACCGGGACCCACTTCCTGCGGCCACCACGATGGCCCAGACCGACATCGGTCGGTTTTAGGGAAGCGCCTCGTCGAGCTTCGTCTCGGCCTCTTCCTCGGTGACGCTGAGGGCGAAGGTGAGCTCCGAAACGAGGATCTGGCGGGCCTTGGTGAGCATGCGCTTCTCGCCCGCGGAGAGACCCTTGTCTTTCTCCCGGATTGAGAGGTTCCGAACCACTTCGGCGACCTGGTAGATGTCGCCCGACTTCAGCTTCTCCACGTGGTTCTTGTAGCGGCGCGACCAGTTGGTCGGCATGCGGGCTTCCTTCTTGCGAAGGACGGCGAAGACTTCCTCGACCTCTTCGTCGTTGATGACTTCACGGAGCCCCACCTCGTCCGTGTTGTCGCACGGGACCATGAGGGTGAGATCGCCGTAGGCGAGCTTGAGTACGAGGTACTCCCGAGTCTCGCCGAATACCTCTTTCTTCTCCCGGCGCTCGATCACCGCGGCCCCATGATGGGGGTAGACAACCTTGTCACCGACGTCGAAGGACATACCTCTCCCGGAAACGGAACGTAGAAGGGATGCCCCAAGGGTACGAAGGTCTCCCCCATACGACAACTCGACGGAGGAGTAGGCTCCCGCGCCGCATGGACACCGAAGCGCTTTTGGCACGCTCGGAGCTGTTCAGCGCCCTCGATCCGGGGGCCGTCCGGGGGATCGCCGCGCAGTGCAGGCCGCTGCGTTTGCAGCGCAACGACCTGGTGTTCTCCGAGGGCGACGCGGCCGACGAGCTCTACGTCGTGCGGTCGGGGCGCATCGCCATCGCCAAGCGCTCCATCGACGGCCGGGAGTCGGTGGTGGCGCTCATGGAAGAGGGCGACCTCTTCGGCGAGATGAGCTTGTTCGACGAGGAAGGGCGCTCGGCCGACGCCCGGGCGCTGGAGCCCTGCGAGTTGCTGGGGGTGCCCTTCACGCCCATCCGGGGCGTGCTCGAGGAACAGCCGGTGCTGCTGTGGCACGTCGTGCAGCTACTGGCCCGGCGGCTGCGGGTGACCGACGCGGCCTTGGCCGACACGGTGTTCCTCGACGTGACCGGGCGCACGGCCAAGCGGCTGCTGGAGATCGCAGGCGACCACGACGAGTTCACCCTGCCGGTGACCCAGGAGGAGTTGGCGGGCATGGTGGGGGCCTCGCGGGAACGGGTGAACAAGGCGATTGCCGCCTTCATCCGGCTGGGGTGGCTGAGCCAGACCGAGCGGCGCTACCGGATCACCGACCGGGTGCAGCTGACGCGGCGCGCTACGTAGCCAGTGACCTGAGCCACTAGTGCCGGCGGTGCACGCCGAACATGATGCCGACGGGGTCGCCTGACGGGTCGTCGCGCTGCTTGAACTCTGCGGCCAGAGCTTCGAGGCGCTCGAACAGTTCGTGGCGGTCGGCGGGGGTGAGGCGCGCGCCGAGGCGTGTGATGCGGGCGTCGACGTCCGCGCTTTCGGCCAACTCGGAGCGGAAGGCGTCCACAATGGCAACGCCCACCGCTTGGCCCGCCACGTCGCCGATGTCGAGCGTCCACGACTTGCCGGTGGCGCGGTAGGGCTTCTCCTTGGCGCCCCGCGTGCCGCGGCGCACGGGTTCGGCGGCCAGGAAGCCGGTGTCGACCAGGGTGCGGACGTGGTGGAGCACCGTGGCGGGGTCCTTGCCCAAGCGCTCGGCCAGTTGGCAGTTGGTCAGCGCCTCGTCGAGGCATAGGCGCAGGATGCGCAGGCGCAGGGGGTTGCTGACGGCCCGGGCCTCTTCGAGGGTGGCGGGGCGGCGCTCCGGCATTCCCATTGGCACCAGTGTAGTGATTGGGTAATCTCAATCGCTATGGCCCTGCGGCGCAACCCCGACTTTCTGCGGTTGTGGGCGGGCGAGACGATCAGCCAAGTGGGGAGCCAGGTCACGCTGCTGGCGGTGCCGTTCATCGCCATCACGCTGCTGGACGCCTCGACGTTCCAGGTGGGCCTGCTCACTGCGGTCGAGATGTCGCCGTTCCTGTTGGTGGGGCTACCCGCGGGCGCCATCATCGACCGGCTGCGACGGCGGCCGGTGATGATCGCTGCCGATGTCGGCCGGGCGCTGGCGTTGGTGTCGATCCCGTTGGCGTACTCGGTCGACCTGCTGACGATGGCGCAGTTGTACGTGGTGGTGCTGGCCACGGGCGTGCTCACCGTGTTCTTCGATGTGGCGTACATGGCGTACCTGCCGTCGTTGGTGGAGCGCGACGACCTGGTGGAGGGCAACGCCAAGCTGGAGATCAGCCGTTCCGGCGCCCAGGTGGCGGGGCCGGCCATGGGCGGCGGGCTGGTGGGGTGGCTGGGGGCGGCGGCGGCGGTGTGGGTCGACGCCGCCAGCTTCCTGGCCTCGGCCGTGGCGCTGGCGGGCATCCGCACGCGGGAGGAGGTGCCCGAGCGGGAAGCCGACGAGGCGGGCGTGCACATCCGCATGCGCACGCAGATCGCCGAGGGGGTCGGTTACGTGTGGCGCCACCCCTACCTGCGGCCGCTGGCGTGCAGCACGGCGACGTTCAACTTGTTCGGCACCATGGGCTTTTCGATCGTGTTGCTGTTCGCCGTGCGGGAGTTGGGCGTGGAAGCGGGCCACGTGGGGCTCATCCTCGGGCTCGGCAACCTCGGCTTCGTAGCCGGGGCCGCGCTCACCGGACGGGCCACCGCTCGCCTCGGGGTGGGACGAACCATCTGGGTGAGCGGGCTGGTCAGCGGGCTCGGCCCGTGGCTGCTGGTGCCCGCCACGCCCTCGACGGCCGTGGTGCTGCTGGTGGCGGGGATCGCCCTGGGATCGAGCGGGATCCCCGCCTACAACATCAACCAGGTGAGCCTGCGCCAGGCCATCACGCCCCAGCGCTTGCAGGGGCGCATGCACGCCACCATGCGCTTCGTCGTGTGGGGGACGATGCCGTTGGGTGGCTTCCTCGGTGGCGCGCTCGGCACGCTCATCGGGCTCCGGCCGACGCTGGCGGTCTCGGCCGCAGGCACGACGTTGGCGTTCCTGTGGGTGCGGTTTTCGCCGGTGGCGGGCGTGCGGGAAATGCCCTCAGCCGTCGACGTCGGCGCTGGGGACGGCCAGGAACTCGGCCACGCGCTGCCAGGCGTCGGCGGCATCGTCGCTCCGGTGAGCGGGGCGCCCGGGGTCGTGGACGAATCCGTGGCCGGCCTCGGGGTAGACGACGACCTCGACGTTCGGTAGCCGGCGCACGGCCCCGATGTCGTCGGGCGGGGTGTACTCGTCGCGGCCGCCCACGACGGCGAGGGTGGGGCACGCCGTCGGCTTGGCCAGCTCCTCCAGCGGCTCGCCCCGGCCTGGGTTCCACTCGGGCGGCACCCGGATCATCCCGTAGAACGCCACCGCCCGGTCGAAGCGGCCGGTGGCCGCCGCCTGATAGGCGTGCATGCCGCCCCGGCAGAACCCGAGCACGGCCACCGGCTCACAGGCGGTGACGTCGGCGGCCGCCGTGAGGTCGGCCATCACCCGGTCGACGTCGAGCGGCGTGGCCATGCGCTCCTGCAACGACAGCGTCTCTTGGCCGGGGAACGGCTCGACCGCCACGACCGTCCAGCGGTGCTCGGCGGCCAAGCGGGCGGCCAGGTCGTCGAACAGGGGGCGCAGGCCCATGATGTCGGGAGCCAGCACCAGCCCACGCACCGCCTCCGGCACGCGTACGACGTCGACGGGGGTGCCGCTCGGCAGCGTGTCGCGCATCAGGAGTAGCGGTCGAGGATGCTGGTCTCGGCCAAGCGCGACAGGCCTTCCTTGATGGCCCGGGCCCGGACGTCGCCCACGCCTTCCACGTCGTCGAGGTCGTCGATGGTGGCCCGCATGATCTTCTGCAGGTTGCCGAAACGGGCCACGATCTTGTCGACGATGGCGTCGGGCAGGCGGGGCACCTTCGACAGGAGCCGGTAGCCGCGGGGCTGGAGGCTGGTGTCGAGCTCGAAGGACTCGGCGGGCAGGCGCAGCACCTCCACGACCGTCTTGAGGTCGAGCAGGTCTTCGGTGGTCAGGTCGGACAAGGCCTCCATGGCCTGGTCGAGCCGCCAGCTGGCCCGTTCTTGGAAGTAATCCTTGATGACCAGCCTGCGGTCGTCCTCCACCCCGCCCAGCAGCTCTTCCAGCTGGAGGAGGATGAGGCGGCCGTCGGTGCCCAGCTCGACGATGTAGCCGTCGATCTCCTCGGCGATGCGGCGCACCATCTCGGCCCGCTGCAGGACCGTCACCACGTCGCGCACGGTGACCAGGTCTTCCACCTCGAGGGCGGACAGCGAGCTGCTCACCGCGTCGAGGCGGTTCTTGTAGCGCTCCAAGGTCTGGAGCGCCTGGTTGGCGCGGCTCAGCAGCCGGGGGATGGGCTCGAGCGGGTGCTTGAGGTCGCCCCGGTAGACGGCGATGACCGACATGTCCTCCGACACCGAGATCACGGGCACGTCGATGGAGCGGGCCACCCGTTCCGCCGTGCGGTGCCGGGTGCCCGTCTCGGTGGTGGGCACGTTGGGGCTCGGGACCAGGTGCACGTTGGCCCGGGCGATGCGGCTGGCGTCGGGCGCCAGAATGATGGCGCCGTCCATCTTGGCCAGCTCGGAGAGGCGCTGCGGGCTGAACTCGGCGTCGAGCAGGAAGCCGCCCGAGCAGATGGCGAGCACGTCGGGGCCGTCGCCCACCACGATGAGGGCGCCCATGCTCGCCTGGAGGATGCGGTCGAGGCCTTCCCGGAGCGGGCGTCCGGGGGCCACGGCGCCCAAGGCTTCGATCATGGCCGCGCTGCGCCGGGCCAGCATGGGCTGATCCTAGTGCTCCGTCCAGGAACCTCGGGGGCGTGGCACGGCGAAACAGCGGCGTCGCTCGGAAGGCGCGACGACGAAGGAATACCTGGAAGGTATTTCGAGGAGGAGCAACGCCGCGAGCGGCGTCGCTGGTCGACGTGACGTCGCCAAGGTTTCTGGTCGGGGCACTTACTGCGAGCCGAGCAACCCGAGGCGGGTGACCGCGTCGGCCAGCGTCGCCACTCGCACCGCTTCCAACCCGGGCGGTGGCTCCGGAGCCGAGGCGGGCACCACGGCCCGGGTGAAGCCGAGGCGCGCCGCCTCGGCCAGGCGTCTCGAGGTGTGGGCCGCCTGGCGTACCTCGCCGGCCAACCCCACCTCCCCGCACGCCACCAGCCCAGGGGGCAGCGGCGATCCCGTCAGGGCGCTGGCCAATGCCAGTGCCAGGGCCAGGTCGGCGGCGGGCTCGGTGACCTTCACGCCCCCCACGGCCGAGGCGTACACGTCGGCCCCGAACAACGACAGCCCCACACGGCGTTCGAGCACGGCGATGAGCAGCGACAAGCGGCCACTGTCGAGCCCCTGGGCCGATCGGCGGGGCTGGGGCAGCGGCGAAGGGGCGACGAGCGCTTGCAGTTCCACCAACAGAGGCCGGTGCCCCTCCATGGCGGAAACCACGACCGAGCCGGGCACGGCCATGCCGTCGTGCACGGAGCGGTCGCCCAAGAACAGGTGGCTGGGGTCGGGCACCGGGGCCAGCCCCCCGTCGCCCATCTCGAACAGCCCCAGCTCCCCCGTCGGCCCGAACCGGTGCTTCACGGCCCGCAGCAGGCGCAAGGCGTGGTGCCGGTCGCCCTCGAACGACAACACGGTGTCGACCACGTGCTCCAGCACCCGGGGCCCGGCCAACGCCCCGTCCTTGGTCACATGGCCGACCAGCACCGTCGACATGGCCCGTTCTTTCGCCAGGCGCACGAGTTGGTGGGCGCACTCCCGCACCTGCGCCACCGACCCGGACGCCGAGCCCAGTTCGGGGTCGTGCACCGACTGGATGGAGTCGAGTACGACCACATCGGGCACCACCTCGCCGATGGCGGCAGCCACCCCCGGCATCGAGGTCTCCGACACCAGCCACAACCCCGGGTGGAGCGCGCCCAACCGCTCCGCCCGCAGCCGTACCTGTTGCTTGGACTCCTCGGCCGACACGAGGAGGCACCGCACCCCTCGCCTCGACAGGGAGGTCAACGCCTGGAGGAGGAGCGTCGACTTCCCGATGCCTGGTTCACCGCCCACCAAGGTGACCGAGCCGGGCACCAGGCCACCCCCCAGCACCCGGTCGAGCTCCGACACGCCCGTGGGCCGCGCCGCCCATTCGTCGAGGTCGACCTCGCCGATGGGGACGGGCCGGTCGAACAGGGCGACGGCCGCGGCGGGCGCCCGCGGTCCGTCGAACTCCTCGACCAGCGTGTTCCACGACCCGCACGCGCCGCACCGGCCCGACCACTTGGGCGCGGCACCGCCGCACTCGGTGCAGCGGTGGATCGTGCGAACTTTCGGCATGGCGCCGATGTTAGGGAGGGGGTGTGACAGCTAACGGCGATGGCGCAGCCGCAGGGCGGCGAGCAGCAACGCCGCCAGCCCCGTCACCAGGGAAAACGCCGCCGCAGCAAGGTTACGGGCGTTCCACTGCTCGGCCGTGGCCTGCAGTTGCAGCTCCTCACCGAGGGTCGGCTGCCACTCCTGCCGACCCCCCTCGCCGGGGAGGCGGGCGGCCACCCGGAAGGTGACGATCTCCGACAGCGGCGCGCCGACCTGGCGTTCGAGGTCGGCAGGGTCGAAACCAAGGGCCGAGCCGCCGAGCCGCCGGCGCAAGGTGTCGTCGCTGAACGACTCCAGGCCGGCCTTGAGGTCGACGGTGCCCTCGAAAGCGGTGCGGGTCTTGAGGAACGAGCGGGTGCGGCGCAGGCGGAAGTCGCGGAAGGGTCCGCCCGGTCCGCTCAGCTCCTCGACGGCCTGCGTGGCCTCCTGGGGGCTGCGGAAGCGCTTGACCGCCTCGACCTCCACGCCGCCGTCCGCCGTGGGCTGCGGGCCTTCTACCTCCCACCCGGCAGCGAGCAGGTCGTCGTCCTCCAACTGGTCGGCCAGGTCGGGCACGCGCCGGGCAGCCTCCGCATCGAGTGTCACGACAGCGCGCACCCGGCCCGAGCCGTCGGCATTGCTGTCGACGCCGACGGTGACGCCGGCCCGGCACCCCGAGAGGACGACCAGCGCCAAGGTGGCGGCGGCAAAAGCCCGGCCGGACACGCGGACGGCTAGGTGGTGTGGACGATGAGGAGCGAGCAGGGTGCGTGGTGGCTCACCTTGTTGGGCACCGAGCCCAGGAAGAACCGGCTGGCGCCCGTCATGCCCTTGTTGCCGACGACCAGGAGGTCGTAGCCCGCGGCCAGGTCGGCCAGCACGCCCGCAGGATCGCCCACCGCGGTAGCCGTCTCCACTTCGATGCCCGCCGACGCCGCCAGGCGCTGCTTCTCGGCCTCCACGACCTGCTCGGCGCGGGTGCGCTCGCCCACGGACACGACCGTGAGGCGGGCGTTGACCGTTGTGGCGATCTCCGCCGCTCGGTCGACGGCCTTGGCGGCGGTCGGCGACCCGTCCGTCCCGACGAGAATTCGCTCGTACACGGGGGCGGAGGCTAGCCGGGCCGGTTGATTGTCACACCCCCCTCTGTACTCTGGCTCCATGCGAACTCGGGGTGTAGCGGGACTGGTCGTAACCGTGGTGGCGCTGGCCGCCGGCTTGGTGCCGGGCGCTGGTGCAGCGGCGGCCGACGGCGAGGTCATCGCGGGCTCCTACATCGTCACCGTGCACGACGGCGTGGCGCCCGATGCAGTGGCGGGCGACCACGGTCGCCGGCTCGGCGCCGCCGTCTCCCACGTGTACCGGCACTCGGCCCGCGGCTACGCCGGGCGCATGTCCGCCTCCGCGGCGCGGGCTGCCGCTCGTGACGGGCGGGTGCGGGCCGTCGTGGCCGACCGCGTCGTACAGATCTCGGCGCCCAAGGGCGGCGGCGGGTCGACGCCTGCGGTCGAAGCACCCACGGGCGTGCGGCGGGTCTACGGCGGCGCGGCCGTCGGGGCCGGCGTGCCGGTAGCGGTCATCGACACCGGCATCGATTTGTCGCACCCCGACCTGGTGGTGGCGTCGACCGGCGTCAACTGCTCGTCCGGCACCTCGTACTCCGACGGCAACGGCCACGGCACCCACGTGGCGGGCACGATTGGGGCTCGGGCCGACGGGCGAGGCGTGTTGGGCGTGGCGCCGGGGACCGTCATGCACCCCGTGCGGGTGCTGAACAACGCAGGCTCGGGCTCATGGTCGTCGATCATCTGCGGCATCGACTGGGTGACGGCGCGCGTGGCGACGATCAAGGTTGCCAACATGAGCCTGGGCGGCACCGGCACCGAAGGGTCGTGCACCGACGGCGGGTTGCGTGAGGCCATCTGCCGGTCGGTGGCCGCAGGCGTGACCCATGTGGTGGCGGCGGGCAACGAGTCTGACAACGCGGCCAACCACGTGCCGGCCGCCTACGACGAGGTCATCACCGTCTCGGCGCTGGCCGACTCCAACGGTGCGCCGGGCGGGACGTGGGCGGCGACGTGCCGGACCGACCAGGAAGAGACGCTGGCCGACTTCTCCAACTTCGGCGCCGACGTCGACCTGATCGCCCCGGGCGTGTGCATCAACTCCACGTGGAAGGGCGGCGGCTACAAGACGATCAGCGGCACGTCGATGGCCTCGCCCCATGTGGCAGCCGGAGCGGCGCTGTACCTCGCTCGCCATGCCGAATCGACGCCCGCGCAGGTGAAAGCCGGGCTGCAGTTGGCCGGGACGCTCGACTGGGCGGGCGACGCCGACGGGTTCAAGGAACCACTGTTGAAGGTCGACACCCTGTAGGCAGCAGAAGCGGGCGTAACGACGAGGTCCCTGTCGCTTTCGAGCGGCAGGGGCCTTCGTTCTCTAGCGGGCGGCGGACACCCGCTGCTGGAGCCGTGCCCACCACGATGGCCGCTCGGGTGGCCGCACCACGACGATGCCTCGGGGGGTGGTCGCCTGCACCGGCGGTGCCGGCATGGGGACGCCGTAGAGGCGGTATTGCACGGACGCCTCCAGGCGAGCGCACTGCTCGGGCGTCAGCCGCGCTGCCCGCCTCGTGATCGCTCCCAGGAGGAACGACGGCGCCACCACCAGCGCTCCGCCCACCTCGGCCGACGTGAACGGCAGCTCCACCCCGTGGATGCAGAGCACCACCGTTGGAACGGGCACGTCGTCGCCGTCGAGCCGTAGCGCTTCCACCACTTGTGCCGCCTCCCAGTGCGCCGTCTCCAGCCGCTTGGTCTGCGGATAACGCCCGCACCACAACGTGTCCTTGTTGACGCTCACCCGAGACGTGTAGTTCTTGCTGTCGACCACGAACAGGCCGGTCGGACCGACGACGACGTGGTCGACGTTGGCGCGGGAACCAGGCAAGCGCAGGTCGTGGAAGACACGAAAGCGGCTCTGGTCGAGGCGGGCCAGCAGCCGTGCCGTCGCCTCCTCGCCTGCCGCCCCCTGCTGGTACCGGTCGGCGGCCTCTTCGAGTCTGCGCGCCTTGGCCCGCATCCGCGCCGCCTGCTCGCGCGCCGACAGTCCTGCTTCATCCCCCCGTTGCATGCGCCATCTATCGGCGTCGCGGCAGCGGACTTGAAGCACAGAAAGCAAAAAGCCCCGGCTTGGGAGCCGGGGCCTTTCGTACTGCTCGGAACTGCTCGGTCTCGCCTAGTCGGAGGCGGGGCCGGTGCCGGCGAGCTCGACCGGCGGGGGCTCGAAGCCCTCCACCGCCCGGAACACCATCTCGCCGTCCTCGGCGTCGACGATGATCGTCTCGCCTGCCCGGAACTCCTTCCACAGGATGCGCTCCGACAGCGGGTCCTCGACCAACTGCTGGATCGACCGGCGCAACGGCCGGGCGCCCAACGTGGGGTCGTAGCCCTTGTCGGCCAGGAGCGACTTGGCCGAAGGCGTGAGCTCGAAGCCGAGCCCCTGCCCCTCCAACTGCTCCTGCACCCGGCGGATCATGAGGTCGACGATCTGGGTGACCTCTTCCTTGGTCAGCTCGTGGAACACGATCGTCTCGTCGATGCGGTTGAGGAACTCGGGCCGGAAGTGCTGCTTGAGCGCCTCGGCCACCTTCTCCTTCATCCGCTCGTAGGTGACGGCCTCCGTGGTCTTGGCGAAGCCCACCGACGCCTTGCGCAGGTCGGCCGTGCCCAGGTTGGAGGTCATGATCAGCACCGTGTTCTTGAAGTCGACCGTGCGGCCCTGCGAGTCGGTCAGGCGACCGTCCTCCAGGATCTGCAGCAGCGTGTTGAACACGTCGGGGTGGGCCTTTTCGATCTCGTCGAAGAGCACCACCGAGAACGGCTTGCGCCGCACGGCCTCGGTGAGCTGCCCACCCTCCTCGTAGCCGACGTAGCCGGGAGGCGACCCGACCAGCCGGGACACGGTGTGCTTCTCCATGTACTCCGACATGTCGAGCTGGATCAGCGAGCTCTCGTCGCCGAACAGGAACTCGGCCAGCGCCTTGGCCAACTCGGTCTTGCCGACGCCGGTCGGCCCCAGGAAGATGAACGACCCGCTGGGCCGCTTGGGGTCCTTGAGCCCGGCCCGGGTGCGCCGGATCGCCCGCGACAGCGCGGCGATGGCGTCCTGCTGGCCGATGACCCGACGGTGCAGCTCCTCTTCCATGCGGAGCAGCTTGGCCGTCTCCTCCTCGGTGAGCTGGGTGACGGGGATGCCGGTCCAGTTGGCCAGCACCTCGGCGATGACTTCCTCGTCGACCACGTCGAACAGGTTGTCGCCGCTGGCCCGCAGCTCGTTTTCTTTTGTGGCCTTGCGCTCGAGCTGTTCCTTCTCCCGCTCGTTGAGCATCTTGGCCTCGTCGAATCGCTGCGCCTCGATGGCGGCTTCCTTCTGCCGCTTGATCGAGGCGATCTCGTCCTCGATGGCCTTGTAGTCCGTCGGCGTCGTCATCCGCCGGATGCGCAGCCGCGACCCGGCCTCGTCGATGAGGTCGATGGCCTTGTCGGGCAGGTACCGGTCGGAGATGTAGCGGTCGGCCAGGTTGGCGGCTGCCACCAGCGCCTGGTCGGTGATGGTCACCGAGTGGTGCGCCTCGTAGCGGTCGCGCAGGCCCTTGAGGATCTCGATGGTGTGGCTGAGCGTGGGCTCCTCCACCTTGATCGGCTGGAAGCGCCGCTCCAGCGCCGCGTCCTTCTCCAGGTGCTTGCGGTACTCGTCGAGGGTGGTCGCACCGATGGTCTGCAGCTCGCCCCGGGCCAGCATGGGCTTGAGGATCGACGCCGCGTCGATGGCCCCCTCGGCGGCACCGGCACCCACGAGCGTGTGCAGCTCGTCGATGAACAGGATGATGTCGCCGCGGGTGCGGATCTCTTTGAGGACCTTCTTCAGCCGCTCCTCGAAGTCGCCCCGGTAACGGGAACCTGCGACGAGCGCGCCCAGGTCGAGCGTGTAGAGCTGCTTGCCGTTGAGCGTCTCGGGGACGTCGTTGTTGACGATCTTCTGCGACAGCCCCTCGACGATGGCGGTCTTGCCCACGCCGGGCTCACCGATGAGGACCGGGTTGTTCTTGGTCCGCCGCGACAGCACCTGCATGACCCGCTCGATCTCGCGGTCACGCCCGATGACCGGGTCGAGCTTCTTCTCCCGGGCCAACTGCGTGAGGTTGCGGCCGAACTGGTCGAGGACCGGCGAGCCGCCCGTGGGCGTCTCCTGCCCGGCCGTCGTACCCGTGCCGGCACCGGCAGCAGCGCCTTCCTTGCCGCCCGCGTAACCGGACAGCAGTTGGATGACTTGCTGGCGGACACGCGAGAGGTCGGCGCCGAGGTTGACGAGGACCTGAGCGGCGACGCCCTCGCCCTCGCGCACCAACCCGAGCAGCATGTGCTCGGTGCCGATGTAGTTGTGGCCCAGTTGCAGCGCCTCGCGCAGCGACAGCTCGAGCACCTTCTTGGCCCTGGGGGTGAACGGCGGCGAGCCGGTCGTCGACGAGCCGGCTGGGCCGATCGTCTCTTCGACCTTCTCGCGGACGGCCTCCAAAGTGATGCCCAGCGACTCAAGGGCCTTGGCCGCGACGCCTTCGCCCTCGTGGATGAGCCCGAGCAGGATGTGCTCGGTCCCGATGAAGTTGTGGTTGAGAAGCCTCGCTTCCTCCTGCGCTAGCACGAGGACTCGTCGGGCCCTGTCGGTAAAGCGTTCGAACAAGTGACCGCCTCCTCTGGCGGGTGGTCTGACCGTCAGTCTATCCGGCGGCCATCGAAATCAGTCTCGCCTGCCCCTCGTTCCCACTTGTCGCTGCATCGACGGGCCGGCGTACTGTCCTTAGCCAGTGGTCAACATCGCTTCCCTGCTGAACCTTCCCTTCCTCGACGCCGATCTCCGGCGGGTCGAGGAGGCGCTGCGGGGCTCGGTCGCATCCAGTGACCCGTTCCTCTCGGAAGTGGCCGGCCACCTCATCGGCGCCGGGGGAAAACGCCTGCGTCCGGCCCTCGCCCTGGCTGCTGCGGCAGCGGGCGGCGCCCCCGTCACCGACGACGTCGTGCAAGGGGGCGTATCGGTCGAACTGGTGCATCTCGGCTCGCTCTACCACGACGACGTGATGGACGAAGCGACCACCCGGCGGGGCGTGGAGAGCGTCAACGCCCGCTGGGGGAACCTTGTGGCCATCCTGGCGGGCGACTTCCTCCTGGCCCGGGCCTCGGAGATCGCCGCTTCCTTGGGCACCGAGGTCGCCGCCCTCCTGGCCGCCACCATCGGCCGCCTGTGCGAGGGCCAAGTGGGCGAGCTCAAGACCGCCTATTCCACCGACCGCACCGAGGCCGACTACCTCACGTCCATCGAGGGCAAGACTGCCTCGCTGGTCGGCGCCTCGTGCCGTATCGGGGCGCTCAGCGCCCACGTCGAGCGCCCCACCGTCGACGCCCTCACCCGCTTCGGCGACGCCTTGGGCATGGTGTTCCAGGTGCGCGACGACATCCTCGACGTGGTGGGCACCGAAGCCGAACTGGGCAAGCCCGCGGGCAACGACTTGGTGGAAGGCGTCTACACCCTGCCTGTCATCCGGGCGCTGGCCGACCCCTCGGCGGGCGAGGAGCTGCGGGGGCTGCTGGGCCGGCCGCTGCAAGGCCCGGAGCGTGACAAGGCTCGCGACATCGTGCGCGCCACCACTGGCGTGGAGGAGGCCATGGTGGTGGCCCGCCGCTACGCGGACGACGCGGCGGCCGCCCTCGACGGCATCGACGGGCCGGTGGCCCGGTCAATGGCCGGGCTGGCTCACTCGCTGCTCGCCGACCTCAGCGGTGCGTGAGAAGAATCGGCCGATCAACTCGGTGAGTTCCTCGGGCCGCTCGAACGGGACGCCGTGCCCCACCCCAGGCAGCGTCACCAGCTCGACCCCGAGCTTCTCGGCCAGCCGCACGCCGTTCTCGTAGGGGATCAGCGGGTCGCTGTCGCCGTGCACGACGAGGATCGGCACCGGCGTGCCCACCAGCGCGTCGCCCGGGTCGAACTGGCGGATGGCGTCGAGCTGGCGCAGCACGCCCTCCATCGACGTCGGGAACTCGGCATTGACCCGCGCCTCTTCGGCGATCACGTCGGGGTGGGCCTCGGCGAAGCCCGGACCGGCCAGCCGTGACCACAGGTTGAACCCGATCTCGTAGGGCGTCGTCCCAACGGGCATGACCACCATGGGGTCGGGCGGGAGCACCGACGTCGGCGTGCCGCCGTGCGTCGAGACGAGCACCGCCGCAACGACCCGCTCGGGGGCGGCGCGTACGACCTCCTGGGAGATCATCCCGCCCATCGACACGCCGACCACGTGAAAGCGCTCATGACCCAGTTCCGCCATGAGGCCGAGGAGGTCGTGCCCCAGGTCGGTCAGGGTGAACGGCGTAGGGCTCGGCCCCGTGCGCCCGCACTCGCGGTTGTCGGGCATCACGCACGTGTAGCGGTCGGCCAGCTTCTCGGCGAAGCGCAACCAGCGGCGACCGGGTTGCGACCAACCCGAGACGAACAACAGCGGCGGGCCGTTACCGACGGTCTCGTATTGCAGTTGCACGTTGAAAGTGTATACCCGTGAGTTTACAGTTGGACGCATGAAGTTCGGCATCTTCTACGAGCACCAACTCCCCCGCCCCTGGGACGAGGATGCCGAACGGCGCCTCATCCAAGAGGCCCTCGACCAGGTGGAGTTGGCCGACCAGTTGGGCTTCGACGTGGTGTGGGAGGTCGAGCACCACTTCTTGGAGGAGTACTCCCACTCCAGCGCCCCCGAGGTCTTCCTCGCCGCCTGCAGCCAGCGGACCAAGAACATCCGCCTGGGCCACGGCATCGTGCAGACCCCGCCTGCCTTCAACCACCCGGCGCGGGTGGCCGAGCGCATCGCCATGCTCGACCTGGTGTCGAACGGGCGGGTGGAGTTCGGCACCGGCGAGTCGTCGTCGGAGGCCGAGCTCGGTGGGTTCCTCGTCGACCCCGTCCTCAAGCGGGAGATGTGGCTGGAAGGGCTGCAGGTCGCGGTGCGGTGCATGACCGAGGAGCCCTTCACCGGCGTGGACGGCACGTTCGTGCAGATGCCGCCGCGCAACGTGGTGCCCAAGCCGGTGCAGAAGCCGCACCCGCCGTTGTGGGTGGCGTGCTCTCGGCGCGACACCATCCTGCTGGCCGCCGAGAAGGGCATCGGGGCGCTGACGTTCGCCTTCATCGACCCCGAGGAAGCTCGCACGTGGGTCGACGACTACTACCGCACGCTGGCCGAGAAGGCGGTGCCGGTGGGGCGGGCGGTCAACCCCAACGTGGCGTGCGTGACCCCCATGATGTGTTGCGACGACGAGGACAAGGCGTTGGCCCGAGGCCTCGAAGGGGCCAACTTCTTCGGCTACTCACTGGGGCACTACTACATCTTCGGCGACCACAAGCCGGGCACCACCGACGTGTGGCAGGAGTACCAGGAGCGCCGCCACGAGGTGGGCTTCTCGCCCGAGGTGGCCGCCGCCGTCGAGCAGGAGCGGCTGGGGGCGAAGGTGGCGGGCGGCGAGGCCAGCGGGCTGCGCGGTGCGGTGGGCACGCCGGAGCAGATCCGGGAGTTCCTGCGGCGCTACGAGGAAGCCGGGGTCGACCAGGTCATCTTCATCTCGCAGGCGGGCAACAACCGCCACGAGCACATCATGGAGTCGCTGGAGTTGTTCGGACGCCAGGTGCTGCCCGAGTTCAAGGAGCGCGACGAGGCCGGCGCCGCCGATCGGGCCGAGCGCTTGGAGCCGTTGATCGAGGCCGCGCTGGCCCGTCGGGTCGACGACGCCCCCGCGTTGCCCGACGGCTTCTCGTTCCCGGCCATGCCCCGGGCGTGGGCCGACCGCACGCAGAGCCCGGAGCTCAAGGAGATGCTGGAGAAGTTCGCCAACGACCGGGCCGCGGGCAACCGCGACACCGGCCTCGGCATCCTCGGCTGACTCGCCCCGCCCGAAGTTGCGTAGGAATCGCGCCGTTTTCCGGCACGATTCCTACGCAACTTCCGAGGTGGTGTCAGGGTCGATCGGCTTGCGGAGGTGGCGGATCAGTACCGCAAGCGAGCCTGCGCCGACGCCGAACATCACCGCGCCGATGACGGGGTCGCCCTCTCCCTCCCACAGCCCCATCACGGGTACGACAAGCATGCTTCCGGTAACGAACATGAGGCTGACGGAGCTGCGCGTCAGTTCGAACGGTGCTCTTGTCGGCTTCGGGAACTCGATCCAGAAACGTCTCGCCGCCTCGAGGACACACGCGGCCACCAGAACGATTCCCATGAGAACGGCCCACTCGGGTGTCTCATCACTTCTGAACAGGTCCCATCCCGCGAGTGCTACGACGGCGACGGCCGCGATGGCGATGGCCGCTTCGACGCTCTTCTTCACCCGCGGTCCTGCTCGGGCCGCAAGGTCGGGAACAGCAGCACGTCGCGGATCTGGTGGACGCCGGCCAGCAGCATGACCAGGCGGTCGATGCCCATGCCCATGCCGCCCGTCGGGGGCATGCCGTACTCCAGCGCCCGGAGGTAGTCCTCGTCAACGACCATGGCTTCTTCGTCGCCCGCCGCCTTGGCCGCGGCCTGGGCTTCGAAGGCGGCCCGTTGCACGTCGGGATCGGTCAGTTCCGAAAAGGCATTGGCCAGTTCCCGTCCGGCGAGGATGGCCTCGAAGCGCTCGACGTAGCCGGGCTTGGTGCGGTGCGGGCGAGCGAGCGGGCTGACTTCTTGCGGGTAGTCGAGCACGAACACCGGCCCCCACAACTGGGCCTCGGTGGTCTTCTCGTAGATCTCCAGCACGAGCTTGCCCGGCCCCCACGCGTCCTCGACGGGAACCTCGAACGACGTCGCGATGCGCCGTAGTTCCTCGATCGGCATGTCGAGGTCGACGTGTACGCCCGCGTGCTTCTCGACCAACTCCGTCATGGTGGCCCGCGGCCACGGCGGGGTGAGGTCGAGGTCGCGCCCCTCGTACGTCAGCTTGGTGGTGCCGCACAGCTCGGCGGCGAGGTGGGCGACCAACGACTCGGTCAGGTCCATCATGTCGCCGTAGTCGGCATAGGCCTCGTAGACCTCGATCATGGTGAACTCGGGGTTGTGGCGGGGCGACAGTCCCTCGTTGCGGAACGTGCGGCCGATCTCGAACACCTTCTCGAACCCGCCTACGACCAAGCGCTTGAGGTACAGCTCGGTGGCGATGCGCAGGTACAGGTCCATGCCCAGCGCGTTGTGGTGCGTCACGAACGGCTTGGCGTGGGCGCCACCGGCAATGGGGTGGAAGATCGGCGTCTCCACCTCCACGAACCCGCGGTCCTCCAACCACCGCCGCATCAGCGACACCACCCGGCTGCGCAACAGGAAGGTGTCGCGCGACCCCTCGTTGGCCCACAGGTCGACGTAGCGCTGGCGGTAGCGCAGGTCGGGGTCGCTGATGCCGTGCCACTTGTCGCCGAAGCCGCGTCGGGCCTCGGCCAGCAGTACCCACTCGCGCACCTTGACCGACAGCTCGCCCCGCTTGGTCTTCACCACTTCGCCGACAGCACCGACCCAGTCGCCCAGCGACAACTTGGCGAACTCCTCGAACCCCTCGGTGACTGCGGCCAAGGCGAACAGCTGGACGGCGCCGCTGGAGTCGCGCAGCTCGCCGAAGGCCAGCTTGCCCTGCGAGCGCAGGAGCATGACGCGCCCCGCCACCGACACCTCGACGCCGGTCTCGGCACCCGGTTCGAGCGCGTCGAACTCGGCGCGCAAGGACGCCGCGTCACGGCTGCGTTCGAAGCGGTAAGGGATCACTGATTGCGCTCGAAGATGATGCGAAGGCCGTGGAGGGTGATCCACGGCTCGTGGTGCTGGATCGTGGTGGAGAGCGGCTCGATGAGTCCACTCAACCCACCCGTCGCCACCACGTGGCACTCCCCCAGCTCCACTTCGATGCGCTTGACGATGGCGTCGACCGAACCGCTGAAGCCGTAGACGGCGCCCGACTGGATCGACTCGACGGTGCTCTTGCCGATGACGTTGCGGGGCTCGACCAGTTCCACTTGGCGCAGGGCGGCGGCCCGGCCGAAGAGGGCGTCCATGGAGATGCCGATGCCCGGCAGGATGGCGCCGCCCAGGTACTCGCCCTTGGCCGAGATGCAGTCGAAGGTGGTGGCGGTGCCGAAGTCGACGCAGACGGTGGGGCCGCCGTAGAGCTCGAAGGCGCCCACCGAGTTGGCGATGCGGTCGGCCCCGACTTCCTTGGGGTTGTCGTAGAGGATCGGCATGCCGGTACGCACGCCGGGTTCGAGCACCACAGCGGGCACCTTGTTGAACCACCGTGTGGTCATCTGCCGCAGCGTCGCCGTCAGGCTCGGCACGGTCGAGGAGATGGCGATGCCGGTCACCTGTGACTCGAAGTCGTAGCCCTCGAGGTCGAGCAACTGGGAGACGACCATGGCGTGTTCGTCGGAGGTGCGCTCGGCGTTGGTCGACAGCCGCCAGTGCGAGACCAACGTGGTGCCGTCGAACAGGCCGAGAACGGTCTCGGTGTTGCCGGTGTCGATGGTCAGGAGCATGGTCAGCCTCCGAGTTCGAGGTCGAGGCCGATGTCGAGCACGGTGGCCGAGTGGGTGATGGCGCCGACGGCGATGAAGTCGGCACCGGTGGGGGCATAGGACGCCACGTTGTCGAGGGTCACGCCGCCGCTCACTTCGACGGGGACGCTGCCGCCGACCAGGCGCACGCAGTCGGCGACCTCGTCGGGCGTCATGTTGTCGAGGAGGACCATGCCCGCGCCGGCGTCGAGTGCCTGCTGCACCTGCTCGATCGAGTCGCACTCCACCTCGACCACCCGGCCGGGCCAGCGCTCGTCGGCCTTGCGCACGGCTTCGGCGATGGTCAGGCCGCCCAGGTGGTTGTCCTTCACCAGGATGCCGTCGCTGAGGTTGGCGCGGTGGTTCACGCCCCCGCCCGCTCGCACGGCGGCCTTCTCCAGGGCCCGCAGGCCGGGCGTCGTCTTGCGGGTGTCGCGGATACGGGCGGGTGCGGCCAGTTCCGCGTAGCGCCGGGTGGCGGTGGCGACGCCGGAGAGGTGGCTCAGCAGGTTCAGTGCCGTGCGCTCGGCTGTGAGGACCGAGCGCAGCGGGCCGGTCACCACGCCGAGGACGTCGCCTGGCTCCACCGAGTCGCCGTCGTCGAACGACCACGCCAGCACCACTGTGTCGTCGACTTGGGTGAAGGCCTCGATGGCGCACAGCCGTCCGGCCACCACGCCGGCGGCGCGGGCGATAAAGGCGGCACGGGCGTGCACGTCGATGGGGACCAACGAGGCGGTGAGGTCGCCGAGGGGCAGCACGTCTTCGGCCAAGGCGCGCGCCACCACCTCGCGCACGGCACTGCTCGGAGGGTGGACGTCGTCTCTCATCGGATGATCAATCTCAGCAGGAAGTCGTCGGCGGTGTCGGGGAAGTCGGTGCGGGTGTGGGCGCCGCGGGACTCCTCGCGGGCCTCGGCCGCGGCCAGCAACGCCGAGGCCACGGTGGCCAAGTTGTGCACCTCGGGGTCGGCGCACGACGCCGCCACTTGGTCGACGGCCTTGGCCGTGGAGCCCAGGCTCTCCGCGCTGCGCAGCACCCCCGCCCCTTGCGTCATGGCCCGTTGCAACGTGTCGCGTGCGGACACGGCGTCGACGCTGTCGTCGCACACGGGCAACGCCGGACGCAGCACCGAGTGCTCGTCTTCGAGCACGGCGCGCATGGCGCCGGTGGGCGACGGCCCGTCGACGCCGGCCAGGATGGCTTCCACGACCCGTGGTGCGAAGACCATGCCTTCGAGCAGCGAGTTCGACGCCAGCCGGTTGGCCCCGTGCACGCCGGTGCACGCCACCTCCCCGCACGCCCACAGCCCCGGCATCTCGGTGGCGCCGTCGAGGTCGGTGACGATGCCGCCCGACAGGTAGTGGGCGGCGGGCGCGATCGGCAGCCAGTCGCGCGACGGGTCGAGGCCGATCTCCCGCACGCTGGTGGCGATGGTGGGGAAGCGCTCCTCGAAGTGCTCCAAGCCGGTGGCGTCGAGCCACAGGTGGTCGACGTCCTGTTCGAGCATGCAGGCGGTCATGGCCCGGCTGACGACGTCGCGGGGCTGGAGCTCGTCGACGAAGCGTTCGCCCTTGGCGTCGCGCAGCAAGGCGCCGTGGCCCCGCAGCGCCTCCGACAGCAACGGCCGCGGCATGGCCGGGTGGTGCAGCGCCGTGGGGTGGAACTGCATGAACTCCACGTCGGCCACGGCGATGCCCGCGCGCAGGGCCATGGCCACGCCGTCGCCCGTCGCTTGCGCAGGGTTGGTCGTCACCGCGAACACCTGGCCCGCACCGCCGGTGGCCACAAGGGTGTGAGTGGCCCGCAGCGTGCGCCGTTCGCCGTCGGGATGCCAGGCGGTCACGCCGCGGCAGCGGCCGCCTTCCACGATCAGGTCGAGGGCGAACCAGCCTTCGAGCACGACCGAGACGTTGGCCCGCACCGCTTCCACGAGGGCTCGTTCGATCTCGGCGCCGGTGGCGGCGCCGCCCGCGTGGACGATGCGGGGCATGGAGTGGCCGCCCTCGCGCGCCTTGAGCAGATGTCCCTCGTGGTCGCGGTCGAACACCGCGCCCAAGGCGATGAGTTCGTTGACGCGGGTGGGTCCTTCGTTGACGAGCACGCGCACGGCGTCGACGTCGCACAGGCCGGCGCCCGCGGCGAGGGTGTCGGCCAGGTGGAGGTCGGCCGAGTCCTCGTCGCCGCCGAGCACGGCGGCCACGCCGCCTTGGGCCCAACGGGTAGCCGACTGTTCGAGGTCGGCCTTGGTCAGGACGCCGACGCGCAGGCCTGGTTCAGCCGAGGCCGCCCGCACCGCGGCGGACAACCCGGCGACGCCACTGCCGAGGACGAGGAGGTCGAGGTCGTGCTGCTCAGTCGGCAAGCTGCTCGAGAATCGGCACGGGTCGGTTGTGCTCGTCGACGTGGACGACGACGGGCTGGTAGTCCTCCAGCTCGTGCTGGTCGTAGTCGGCGTAGGTGATGACGATGATCTTGTCGCCCGGGTGCACGAGGCGGGCCGCGGCGCCGTTCAGGCACATGTCGCCGGGGCCGCCGGGGATGACGTAGGTCTCGAAGCGGGCGCCGTTGTCGATGTCGACCACGGCGACCTGCTCGTTCTCCAGGATGTCGGCCAAGTCCATGAGGCGCTTGTCGATGGTGATGGAGCCGACGTAGTTGAGGTTGGCGTCGGTGACGGTGGCGCGGTGGATCTTCGACTTCATCATGCGGCGGTGCATCAACGGACTCCCATGTTGTCGATGAGACGGGTACGGCCGACGCGGGCGGCGATGAGCAGGCGGTCACCCACCTGCTCGGCGTAGTCGAGTTCGACGAGCGGCTCGGTTGCGACGGTGGTGCGCATGGCTTCCGGGCCGCCGTGGCGGCCTGCGAGCAGGGCGCGGTGCAACACCGTGGCGGCTCGGCGTTCTTCTGGGTTCAAGTAGACGTTGCGACTGCTCATGGCGAGGCCGTCGGGTTCCCGGGCGATGGGACAGCCGACGACTTCGACGGGGATGGACAGGTCGGCGGCGAGCTGCCGCACGACGGCGAGCTGCTGCCAGTCCTTCTCACCGAAGTAGGCGCGGCACGGGCCTGCGATGTTGAACAGCTTGGCCACGACGGTGGCCACGCCGTCGAAGTGGGTGGGGCGGGAGGCGCCTTCAAGGCCTTCGCTCGCCTCGGCGACGTGCACCGTCGTGAACACTTCGCCCGGGTACATCTCTTCGACGCTGGGAGCGAAGAGGACGGTGACGCCGGCCTTTTCCGCGATGGCGATGTCGCGGTCGAGGTCGCGGGGGTAGGCAGCCAGGTCCTCGGTGGGGGCGAACTGGAGCGGGTTGACGAAGACGGTGGCGGCGGCCACGTCGCACTCGGCGGCGGCTCGGCGCATGAGGCCGGCATGGCCGTCGTGGAGGTAGCCCATGGTCGGGACGAGCCCGACGGTGCGGCCCGCGGCGCGCTCGGCGTCGAGGGCCTTGCGGAAGGCCTCGACGGTGTCGACCACGGTGATGCCCTGGCGGTGGACGAGCCGGGCGGCGCGGCCCGCGAGGGCTTCGTAGGCGGGGCGCTCTTCGGCGGGGATGGCGGCCAGGTGGCGGGCCACGGTCTCGTGGTCGCCGCGGGCGACGGGGCCGGTGAGGGCGGCGGCCGGGCCCTTGGCCTTCACGTCGTCGATGGTGGCCTGTACCAACGGGAGGTAGGCGTCGAGGGGGACGTTCGCCGCCGCCGCGATGCGCTCCACTTGGCCGAGCAGGGCGACGAGGTGGTTGGCGGCCACCGTGGCGGCCGCGTGGTAGGCGGCCCGGTGCTCGTCGGCCACTTCGACGGGGATGCCGTCGAGGGCGGCCACCACCGTTGTCGCCATCGGGTCGCCGGCGACAGCGAAGTGGGCGCCGAGGAGGCGGGCGGCGCCCCGCTCGGGGTCGGGCAGCGGAAGGAGGGGATGGATGCTCGCCCGGCGCGGATGGGGGGCGAGCACGTCGAGGCCCAACGAGCCCGACAGGTGGGCGACGACGGTGGTGTCACTGGGGGCGACCTGCGCAGCGACTTCGGCGATAGCGGCGTCGGGAGTGGCGATGACGAGCAGGTCGACGCCGTTGGCCGCGTTGGCCGCGTCGTCGCCCCGGCGGAGCGGCTCGCGCACGTCCCAGCCCGCGCGCGACAACGCTTCGCTCAATGAGCCACCGGCGCGTCCCGGCCCGATCACGCGTACTGCGGGCAACCGACTCCTTCGACGTTCCAGCCCCCGTCGCCGGGGTGCCGTTCGTACGCCTCCAGGGTACGCCAGCCGGTTCTGGCCTGTCATTCGCGCCGGCGGCGGCGCGAAAGACAGGCCAGAAGGTGGGAGGGGGACGGGTCAGAGGGGGCCAGCGGGGGAGACGTCGGGGTCGGTGGGGCGCTCGGGCACGAGGTCGGGGGCCAGGTCGTGCAGCGGGACGAGCACGAAGGCGCGCTCCCACATGCGGGGGTGGGGCACGACCAGGTCGGGCTCGTCGACCCGCTCGTCGCCGACGAGCAGCACGTCGACATCGAGGGTGCGCGGCCCCCAGCGCTCAACCCGCACCCGCTCGGCGTCGGCCTCCAGCCGACGGCACAGGTCCAGCAACTCCCGCGGCGAGCGGTCGGTGTCGAGCTCGACCACGCAGTTGAGGAACGCACCCTGCCCGTCCGGTCCGCCAACCGGCGCCGTCTCGTACACGGGCGACACCGCAACCAGGTCGGGGACCGCCGCCACGGCCGCCCGCAGGTAGCCCCACCGGTCGCCCAGGTTGGAACCCAGCGCCAGGAAGGCCCGGGTCACGGGCGGGTGACGGTGACCGCGGTGGAGGCGATGTCGAGCGGGACGGGCGGGCGCAGCTTGCGCACCGTCACCGTCACCGACTGCACCCGCTCGTCGCCCAGCGCCACCTCGGCGATGCGCTCGGCCACCCGTTCAAGCAGCGCGTGCCGCTCCCCTGCGACCACCCGAGCCGCGGCCTCGGCCAAGGCGCCGTAGTCGACAGTGTCGTCGAGGTCGTCGCTGGCGCCCGCGGCCCGCAGGTCGGCGTGCACGTCGATGTCGACCTCGAACGGCTGCGCCCGGCTCTGCTCCTCGGCCAGCACGCCGTGGGTGCCGGTGACCCGCAGCCCCCGCAGCGAGATGACGTCCACTACAGCGCAGCGGCGACGGCCACGAGCTCGCGGCCCGCAGGGCCCATCTGCCGGTGCACGAGCTGCTCGACGGCGGTGATGGCCTGCGGCCCCGACTGCAGCAGCTTGGCCCACAGCAGGTAGCCGGCCACTACGCCCATCAGGCGGTCGCCCAGCTCCTCCATGTGCAACAGGATCCGCTCGTCGCCGTTCGTCCATGTGCGCAGGCTCTTGTACAGGTCGGGCAGCACCTCGCGGGCCTCGGCCTGCGGCCCGAAGGGGAAGTGCGACCACTGCACGCCGAGCTCGTCGTAGGCGTGGAGGTTGTGGGGCGACGCCAGCAGCGACACGATCCGGGTGAAGCCCTGCTCCCGCAGCCAGATGATCTCTTCCTGGCGGCGCACCTTGCGGTGGTTGCGGGCATAGCCGCCGGGCCGCTCGCTGACGGCCAGCTTGTCCTTGATGACCCAGGCGAAGTTGCGGGGCTCGATGCCTGCCGCCCACTTGCCGCGCATCAGGCTGCACCCACCAGGCGGGCCGCCTGCACGGTGGCTTTCACGTCGTGTACCCGCACCATCCCGGCCCCGTTGAGCATGGCGTGGACGGCGGTGGCGATCGACCCCTCCAGCCGGTCGTCGACCTCGGCGCCGCCGGCCAGCCTGCCGAGGAACGCCTTGCGGCTGGTGCCGATCACCACCGGGAACTCACCGGCCGTGAGCCGCCGCAGGTGGCGGAGCAGCGACAGGTTGTGGTCGCTCGTCTTGCCGAAGCCGATGCCGGGGTCGACCCACACCTCCTCCACGCCTGCCTCGCGGGCCTCGCTCGCCTTGGCGAGCAGGAAGTCGCGCACCTCGGCGACCACGTCGTCGTACTGCGGGGCGTCCTGCATGGTGCGAGGGTCGCCTTTCATGTGCATGGCGACCCAGCCGACGCCGCCCTCGGCGGCGACCCGGTGGAGCGAGGCGGACACGTCGTTGACCAGCGTGGCGCCTGCTTGCACAGCCGCCTCCGCCACTGCGGGCTTGCGGGTGTCGATGCTGACCCGCACGTGCGGCGCCAGCGCCTCGACCACGGGCACCACCCGGCGCAACTCTTCGTCTTCGGCCACGGGCTCGGCGCCAGGGCGGGTGGACTCGCCGCCCACGTCGACCACGTCGGCGCCGTCGGCCACCAAGGCCAAGCCGTGGCGCACCGCCGCCTCACTGTCGAGGTAGCGGCCGCCGTCGGAGAACGAGTCGGGCGTGACGTTGAGCACGCCCATGACGAGGGGGGTCATATCGGCGCAGCAGCCTACCGGGGCAGGCGCTCCCCCGTTCTGGTCCGGGAATCCCGTGCCTACGTGCGGGATTCCCGGACCAGAACGGCGGCGGAGGTCAGCGGCGGCCGTGGATGAAGGCCATGGCCTCGGCTCGGGTGGCCTCGTTGTCGCGGAACAACCCCCGCACCGCCGAGGTCACCGTCACCGCACCGGGCTTGCGCACGCCGCGCATCGACATGCACAGGTGCTCGGCCTCGATCACCACCAGCACGCCCCGCGGGTCGAGGACCCGCACCAGCGTGTCGGCCACCTGCGAGGTGAGCCGCTCCTGCACCTGGGGCCGCTTGGCATAGCCGTCGACCAGCCGGGCCAGCTTCGACAGGCCGGTGATGCGCCCGTCGGCGTTGGGGATGTAGGCCACGTGCGCCCGGCCGATGAACGGCACCAAGTGGTGCTCGCACACGCTGTGGAACGGGATGTCGCGCTCCAGCACCATCTCGTCGTGGTCGGCCTCGAATGTGACGTTGAGGACGTCGCCGGGGTCTTCGTGCAGCCCGGAGAACACCTCGCCGTACATGGCCGCCACCCGCTCAGGGGTGCGCTGCAGCCCGTCGCGATCGGGGTCCTCGCCGACTGCTTCGAGGATCTCCCGGACCGCCTTTTCGATTCGACCCAGGTCCATCACGGTCGAGGCTTGGCCGCCACTCGACGCCGCGTCGTCGGAGCAGGCTTCCCATTGCCGTTGCCGTTGGCCGCGGTGCCCGGCCACGGCGGCAGGTCGCCCAGCACCACCATCAACTCGGGCGTGTCGAGCGTCTCCTTCTCGATCAACGCGGCAGCGAGCTTGTCGAGCGTGGCTCGGTGGGTGGTCAAGATGGAACGCGCCTCGTCGTGGGCCGTCTCGATCAACGAACGGATCTCGGCGTCGACCCGCGTTGCGACGTCCTGCGAGTAGTTGGCCTGGTGGCCGAAGTCGCGCCCGAGGAACACCTCCGACGTCTGCTGCCCCAACTGCTGCGGCCCCAGCACGTCGCTCATGCCGTACTGGGTGACCATGGCCCGGGCGATCTCCGACGCCTTCTCGATGTCGTTGGCCGCCCCCGTGGTGGGCTCTTCGAAGATGAGTTCCTCAGCCGTGCGCCCGCCCATCAGCACGGCGATCTGGTCGCGCAACTCGGACCGGCTGACGATGTACTTGTCCTCGGTGGGCAGCGACAGGGTCCAGCCCAGCGCCCGCCCTCGGGCCACGATCGACACCTTGTGCACGGGGTCGGCGTGCGGCAGCACGTGGCCGACCAGGGCATGGCCGCCCTCGTGGTAGGCGATGACGAGCTTTTCCTTCTCGCTCATCACCCGGGTCTTGCGCTCGGGGCCGGCGATGACCCGGTCGATGGCCTCTTCCAGTTCGGCCATGCCGATCGTCTTGCGGTCGTAGCGGGCGGCCAGCAGCGCCGCTTCGTTCATGAGGTTGGCCAGGTCGGCGCCGGTGAAGCCCGGCGTGCGCCGGGCCAGCACCTCCAGGTCGATCACGTCGGCCAGCGGCTTGCCCTTGGCGTGCACCGACAGGATGCGCTTGCGCCCCTCCAGGTCGGGTCGGTCGACCACGATCTGGCGGTCGAAGCGCCCCGGCCGCAGCAAGGCCGGGTCGAGGATGTCGGGCCGGTTGGTCGCCGCGATGAGGATGACGCCGGTGGTGGCGTCGAAGCCGTCCATCTCCACGAGCAACTGGTTGAGGGTCTGCTCCCGCTCGTCGTGGCCGCCGCCCAGGCCCGCGCCACGATGGCGGCCGACGGCGTCGATCTCGTCCATGAAGATGATCGCCGGCGCGCTCGTCTTGGCCTGTTCGAACAGGTCGCGCACCCGCGAGGCGCCCACGCCCACGAACATCTCCACGAAGTCGGAGCCGGAGATGGAGAAGAACGGCACGCCCGCCTCACCGGCCACGGCCCGGGCCAGCAAGGTCTTGCCCGTGCCCGGCGGCCCGTAGAGCAACACGCCCTTGGGGATCTTGGCCCCGATGGCCTGGAACTTGGCAGGCGAGGCCAGGAAGTCCTTGATCTCCTGCAGTTCGGCCACGGCCTCATCCGCGCCCGCCACGTCGTCGAACGTCACCTGCGGCTGGTCCTTGGAGACGACCTTGGCCTTGGCCTTGCCGAACTGCATGACCCGGTTGCCGCCGCCCTGCATGGAGTTGATGATCCAGAGGAAGCCGCCGAACAACAGGATGATCGGGAAGAAGTTGAAGAGGAGCGACATCCAGACGTTGCTCTTCTCCTCCTTCGACTCGACGTTGACGGGCGGCTTGGCGTTGAGCAGTTGCTGGGTCAGCTCGTCGGCGTACTCGGCGGGAAACTTGCCTTCGTACTTGGCGCCGGTGGCCAGCTCGCCGCTGATCTTCTCGGTGCCGGTGATGGTGGCGGAGCGCACCCGACCCTCGGCCACAGCCGTCTGGAGCTGGCTCAGGGTGAGCTTTTCCTTCTTCTCGTCGCCTCCCAGCCAGCTGCTGGCCACAGCGAGGACGATCAGGCCGACGATGACGTAGAAGGCGGCACTACGGGTGAGTTTGCGCACGGTGCTTACCAGGGTACTGCGGCGCCTCCCCTACGACGCCGGCCCGAGGTAACGGCAGATGTAGGGGAGGTTGCGATAGCGCTCGGCCACGTCGAGCCCGTAGCCCACCACGAAATCGGGCGGGATGGGGAAGCCCACGTAACGCAGGTCGGGGTCGGTCTTCTGCAACCCGTCCTTGACGAACAAGGCGCACACCTCCAACGACGCAGGCCCACGGGCGGCCAGGTTGCGGCGCAGGTACGACAGCGTCAGCCCGCTGTCGACGATGTCCTCGACGACGATGACGTGGCGGCCGGTGAGGTCGAGGTCGAGGTCCTTGACGATGCGCACGACACCGCTGGTCTTGGTGGCGCTGCCGTACGACGACACCGCCATGAAATCGAACTCGACCGGCAGCGCAATGGTGCGGGCCAGGTCGCTCATGAAGATGAACGCGCCTTTGAGCACGCCGACCAGCAACGGCGCCTTGCCCTCGTAGTCGCGGGTGATGTCGGCGCCCAGTTCAGCGATGCGCTTCTGCAGCACGTCCTCGGGGACGACGATCTCGCCGAGGTTGGGGTCGGTCTCGAACATGGCGTCGGAACCTTACGCGCCGCGCTCGACTACCAAGCGGCCGCGGGACCGGCGCACCCGCAACCCCCCTGCCACCTCGCACGCTTTGGCCTCGTTGCGGGCCACCGCGAGCACCCGTTCCACCCCCGCGGCGTCGGGCGGGTGCTCGCCCGCCAAGAGGCGACGCACGGCCCGGCGGGCCAGCGCAGGCGGGGCGGCGGCCAAGGCCTTGGCGTCGGACGGGTCGAGGGCGTCGGCCAACGAGTCGAGCAGGTCGGCTTCCTCTCGCAGGACCGTGGCCTGCCGCGCCAACAGCGCAGCCACGTCGCGCTCGGCGATGGCGTCGAGCACCGGCAGCAGCTCGTGGCGGATCCGGTTGCGCACGAAGGCGGGGTCGTCGTTGGACGGGTCGGCCACCGGCTCCAGCCCGAGTTCGGCACACAGGGCACGGGTCTCGGCCCGGCGCAGGCGCAGGATCGGCCGGTGCACCCGGCCGTCGGCGCGCAGCATGGGCGCGAGCCCGTCGAGCCCGGCACCGCGCAGCAGGTTCAACAGCACCGTCTCGGCCAAGTCGTCGGCCGTGTGCCCCGTCGCCACGCCGTCGGGCAACGCCTGGTAACGAGCCGCCCGGGCGCGGGCTTCCAGGTTGGGCCCGGCACCCACGTCGATCCGCTCCGCCCGGAAGCGGGCGCCGAAGCGGGCGGCGGCGTCGGCCACCACATCGGCCTCGGCGGCCGAGCCGCGCCGCAAGCCGTGGTCGACATGGATGGCCGTCACGTCGCAGCCGGCCTCGCAGGCGAGGGCGAGCAGGGCGAGGGAGTCGGCGCCGCCCGACACCGCGCAGTCGAGCGCCGTCCCCGGCGCCGGGAACGAGCAGCGAGGCAGCAGGGCGTCAGTCGGCGGCGTCAGGGAGCCCACCTTGGCGGGCCACGGCAACCAGTTCGGCCACCGACTTCATCTCGAGCTTGCGGGCGATGCGGCGCAGGCTGGCGTAGACGTTGGAGCGGCTGACGCTCAGTCGTTCGGCGGCCTCCCGCACCGTCGGCGTGGTCGCCACCATCTGCAGCAGCTCGCGCTGCTTGACCGACAGTGTGTCGACCCCGTCGGCCGACAGCCGGGGCGTGCGGTAGGCGGCGGGCTTGGCTTCGGGCGCCCCGTCGAGCTTGGTGAGCTTGGGGCGGGCGCCCTCGGGCGGTGCCGAATCGCCACGCTCCATGCGGGCCAACTGCTCCAGCGCGTCGTGCTGCACCTTGCGCCGCTTGACCGGCTCCGGGTCGCCTTCCAAGGCGTTGCGCACCTCGGCCCGCAGCTCGGTCAACGAGAACGGCTTGGTGAGGTAGCGGATGGCGCCTTCGATGCCGCCCCGCAACCGGTCCATCTCGTCGGTGCGGGCGGTGAGCATGAGGACGGGCACCGACGCGGCGTCGCTGCCGTGCTGCGACTTGATGCGCGACAGGACCTCCCAGCCGTCCATGCCCGGCATCATCACATCGAGCACGATCACGTCGGGCACCTGCGTCGCCACGAGCTGTAGGGCCTCGTGCCCATCTCGGGCTGTCGAGACCACGTGCCCGTCGAGTTCGAGGTTGATGCGCACGAGCTCGCGGATGTCGTCTTCGTCGTCGACGACGAGAACGGATGCCATCGCACGGCCAGGCTACCGATTGGCAGCAGGCCTCGGTGGCACACGTGCGACCCAAAGGTCCGGATCGCGGATTTCCGCCAGCGTGGGAAGGAGCTCGGGGCCGTCCCACACCCGGTCCAACAAGGCGGTCCCGCCCTCCGCTTCCACGGCGGCGATGAAGCGCTCCCCCTCCTCGTACTGGCGCATTTTGGCTTCGAGGCCGATGAGCTTCTGCAGCAGCTTGGCCGGGCCGCCCACCGACGCCCGCCGCTCTCGCAGCACCCGGGCGAAGCGCTCGGCGCTGGGGATGCGATCGGCGCCGGCGCGATCCATGGTCACGTCGCCGTGGCCCTCCAGCAGGCTCATCAGCCCCTGCACCTGCACCAGCACGGCGTGCTGTTCGGGGCCGGCCAGCAAGGCGACCACGCCCCCCTCGTCGAGGGGGTTGCGCCCGGCCCGCACCTCGTCGACGGCGCGTCGCAAGGCTTCGAGGAACCGCTTGGGGTCGGGGTCGATGGCGTTGAGGCTGCGGTCGACCAGGGAGCGGAAGTGGTCGCGCATCCACGGCACGCCGGTGAACTGGGCCCGGTGCGTGACCTCGTGCAAGGCCAGCCACAAGCGGAACTCGCGGGGCGGGAAGGCGAAGCGCTTCTCCAGGGCCAGGACGTTGGGGCCCACGTAGTAGACGATGTCCTGGTCCTCAGGACGCTCGTCCTCCACCAGCAGCAGGTCGTACTGGCCGAGCACCCGGGTCGACATCCAGCCGAGCATCGTGCCCAACTGCGCCCCGGCCACGGCTCGGCTCACGGGTGCGATAGGGCTCTTGTCGAGGCGAGGGCCGAGCTTGTCGGTGACGGGGCGTAGCAGGCGCTGGAACGAGGCCAGGTTGGCGCGCACCCATCCTGCTCGGTCGGTGACCCGGGCGCGGGCGGGGCCGGCGAGGGAGCGCAGCCCGGTGGCCAACGCCACCAGTTCCTCGGCCTCGGCGGTCAGTTCCTCGAAGTCGGGCTGCAGGGCGGCGTAGTGGTACGACGACTCCAGCGGGTCTCGGCCGGCCACCTTGACGGCGACGCGTTCAGCCAGTTCCCACGAGATCGGGCCGCCGCCGCTCACCCGGGATCTACCGCCGGGGGTGCTTCTGCGAGGTCACCTTCACGAGATAGCCGACGACGAGGGCGAGGGCGGCCAGCACCCCTGTGCCGAACAGGACGAACGACAGCCAGTAGTGCCAGACCTTCGCAGCCAGGATCGGGTCCATGGGGGCTGATCGTAGGTGGCGTCGCCGGCGAGGTCGAAATGCCGGTCAGGCGATCTTCTTGCCCCGGGTGCGAGGCACCGTCAGGGGCTCGTGCTGCGAGCAGTACTTGCCGGAGTTGTACATCGAGAGGCGGGTTTCGCAGCCCGGCTCCTTGCACACCCGATTCCTCCCGAACGACCTCGACGGTCGCCCGCCCCCGTTGAACGGGGTCCCTGCAACGGAACGTTCGCTCATCTCCCAAGCAAACGTCCGCTAGGGAGTCGGTATTCCGCCCTCGGATGTGCCAAAGGTCGCTTCGTGGTCGATGGCCTGAGCGATGCGCTCTCGCAGCGCCTCGGGCACCTGGTCGCGACACTTCTGGGCGATGACGAGGCGAAGCTCGGCCTCGAAGTCGAACGCCTCCAGGCACGGCAGGCAGGCGTCGAGGTGCTGCTGGATCTGCTGGCGCTTGTCGCCCGTGAGCTCGCCGTCGAGGAAGTGGTAGAGCCGGTGGACGGCGTCGTCGCACTCGGGCTTGTCGGGAATGTGGTCGTCCATCAGCGCTCCCCGACAAGGCCGTGTTGCATACCGAACTCGTACAACGTCTTTTGCAGCGCCCTTCTTCCCCGGTGCAGCCGGCTCATGACCGTGCCGATCGGGATGTCGAGGATTTCGGCGATCTCCTTGTATGAGAAACCCTCCACGTCGGCCAGCAGCACCGCCATGCGGAACTGCTCGGGCAGCGACTCCAGGGCGTCCTTCACCTCGTCGTCGGTGAAACGGTCGAGCACCTCTTCCTCGGCGCTGCGCCCGGCGGCAGCGGCTTCCAGGCCGCCCAGGCGGTGGTAGAGGTAGAGGTCCTCGACGTCGTCGACGTCGGTCATCTCGGGCCGGCGCTTCTTGGCCCGGTACATGTTGATGAACGTGTTGGTGAGGATGCGGTAGAGCCAGGCCTTGAGGTTGGTGCCCTGCTCGAAGCCGGCGAAGGCGCGGTAGGCCTTGAGGTAGGTCTCCTGCACCAGGTCCTCGGCGTCGGCCGGGTTGCGGGTCATGCGCAGGGCCGCGGAGTACAGCGACGGCATGTACTCCATCGCCTGTTCGGCGAACCGGGCTTGGTCGGCCATGCGGTCGACACTACCCGGCGGTGGTGGTTCCCAGACCGGTGCGAGGGCGAAGGGTGACGGCCAGATCGTCGGCCACGTGCACGACCGGCTCGCCCGTCGGCGCGGGCAGGCCGTCGGCCACCAGCAGGCCCGGGTCGAGCGCCCTGACCGTCCCGTGGCGGAGGCGCCACGGCTCGTGCTGGGCCTGCACCACGGTGTAGTGCTCGCCCCGGCGGGTCCACATGAGGAAACGGGTGGTGAGGAAGGCGGCCAGGTCGTCGGTCGCCCTCGGAGCGCCCACGTCGAGCACCACCGACGAGTGCGCCCGACGATGCGGCCGGCGGCGGGTCGACTCGTAGGTGCGTGTGGTCGGGGTGGTTGTGACCCGCATGCGGGCCCACATGTAGGGCAGGCGGAACGTGGCGCGGGCGACGGCCACGGCGCCCAGGCGGGCGGCGTCGAGAGACAGGAACCAGATGCCGGTGCGCCCGTCGGGGCCGCGCACGTAGGTGCGGACGTTGGTCTCCGGGAAGGCGCACGCCCACGGCACGTACGGCGTGCACCGGGGGCGGATGCGTAGGTCGAAGGGGATGAGGCCTACCCACGCCTTGCCGTCGTAGGTCTCGACGGTGAGGCCGGGCGGCAGCAGCGCCTGCACCACGGCGGGGTCGTAGGCCCAGTGCACGAACGACAGCGAGTTCCACTCCTGGTGCATGGCGATGCGCTCGGTCATGCCCGGCCTCCTTCCGCCAAGGTGCGGATGTGGTGGTTACGGGCTTGGAGCAGGCGCACCATGTAGCCGTGCAGGACGGGCACGGGCACCGGCGCGGCGTAGTCGACCTCGTCGACCATCAGGGTCCCCGCGGGGTGCGCCTCGAAGCGGTGCACATGGCACCAGCGGCGGAACGGCCCCGACTGCATCTCGTCGGTGAACGTGGTGGGCGGCTCGGCGGCCGTGATGCGCGAGCGCACCCGCCAGGTGATGCCGAAGTGTCGGGCCTTCCACGTGACCTCGTCGTGCAGTGTCATGCGGCCGTGCGTGATGCCGAGCACGGCCTGTTCGTTCGACGGGCGCGTCGAGCCCATGTGCACGTCGACGTCGAGCGAGAGGTCGTAGACGAGTTGGCGCTCGGCTGCGACGACGGTCTCCAGGTAGATGCGCGGCATCAGGCCGTCCCCAGGAAGGCGCCCAGCATCGAGGCCACGTTGGTGCCCGCGGCGAACAGCGACTCGGCCCGGCTGTCGTCGCCGTCGAGGTGGGTCAAGAGCTCGATGCCCAGGTAGAGGGCGACGATGCCGTAGGCCAGGTCGCGCGGTGGCACCAGTTCGGCCACCGGTGAGTCGCCCAGCACCCGCACGATGGCCGCCTCCGTGAACGCGGCCCACGGCACGATGCGAGCCGAGATCTCGGGTCGCAGGTCGGGGGCCGACAGCAGTTCGGCCAGCACGGTGATGTGCCCCTCGGCCAGGTCCTCGCGGTAGACGTCGCCCGCCACCCGGAACAGTTCGGGCAAGGTCTGCACCTCGGCCAAGGCCGCTTGGTAGCGGGCCATGCGCCGGTCGCTGGTGGCGTCGAGGGCGGCCAGCAGCAGTTCGTTGACCGAGCCGAAGTAGTAGAAGACGAGGGCCTGGTTGAAGCCGCCGGTGCGGGCCACGGCCCGGGCGCTGGTGCCCGCGTAGCCGTCCTGCTTCAGGGTGGCCAACGCCGCCTCGACGATGCGTTGCCTGGTGTCCTGGGCCATCTTGAGCACCTGCTTTAAGCGAGTGCTCAAACCGTAGCACGCGGCAGACTCCACAGTCATGGTCGAAGAGCTGCAGGACCCGCGCCGCCAGGAGCCCTCGTTCGTCCTTCCCGAACGGGAGATGCTCGAAGGCTGGCTGGAGTTCCACCGCACCACCCTGCTGCTCAAGTGCGAGGGGCTCGACGACGCCGGGCGCAAGGCCCGGCCGGTGGCGACCTCGGCGCTGTCACTGCACGGGCTGGTGCGTCACATGGGCGAGGTGGAGCGCAACTGGTTCCGCCGGGTGCTGCTGCAGGAAAGCGCCCCGCCCATCTGGTACGACCGCACAATCCCCGACAGCGAGCTCGTCCCCCTCGACGACGCCGACTGGGAGGCCGACCTGGCCACGTGGCAGGCCGAGTGCGAGCACAGCCGCACGGCGGCCGCCCGCTTCGGCCTCGACGACACCGGGGTGCGACACGGTGAGCCGTGCTCGCTTCGGTGGATCTACACCCACATGATCGAGGAGTACGCCCGCCACAACGGGCACGCCGATCTCATCCGGGAGCTGGTCGACGGGCAGGTGGGGGCGTGACCGTTGACGTCGATTACCTGATCGTCGGCGCGGGCGCCACGGGGATGGCCTTTGCCGACACCATGCTCACCGAGTCGGAGGCGACGATGGCCATCGTCGATCGCCACGATCGGCCGGGCGGCCACTGGACCCACGCGTACCCGTTCGTTCGCCTGCACCAGCCTGCGGCAACCTACGGCGTCGAATCCCGTCCGCTCGGTTCCGGCGCCAAGGACGAAGCCGGGCTCAACAAGGGGTTCTACGACTTGGCCTCCGGCGCCGAGGTGCTCAGCCACTTCGACCTCGTCATGAGGGAGCGCTTCCTCCCCTCGGGCCGCGTGCAGTACCTGCCCATGAGCGAAGTGGCCGACAGCGGCGACGTGGTCTCGCTGCTGTCGGGCAGGCGCACCGAGGTCAGGGCAGGCAAGCTCGTCGATGCCACCTATTCCAGGGTCGCCGTGCCGTCGACGCACACGCCGACGTTCGCCGTCGATCCCGAGGTCGCCTTCGTGCCCGTAAACGACCTCCCCCGGCGGGCACCTGAGTTCCGGCGCTACGTCGTGATCGGCGCGGGCAAGACGGGCATGGACGCCTGCCTCTGGCTGCTCGCCAACGGCGCGGAGCCCGACTGCATCCGCTGGATCATGCCGAGGGACTCCTGGTTGCTGAACCGAGCCAACTACCAACCGGGCGACGAGTTCCTGGAGCGGGCGGCGAAGGGCCTGGCCGACCAGGTGGAAGCGCTGGCCGGGGCCGAGTCGGTCGACGACCTGTTCCTACGGCTCGAAGCGGCCGACGAGGTTCGGCGCATCGACCCGTTGGTCACCCCGACGGCCTACCACTGCGCCATCGTCAGCGACGCCGAGCTCGACGAGCTCCGCCGCATCCGCGACATCGTGCGCCTCGGCCGCGTGACTCGCATCGAGGCCGAGCGGATCGTCCTCGCCGGGGGCGAGGTACCGACGAGCGGCGATTGCCTCCATGTCGACTGCTCAGCCGTCGGCATCCCGACGCGGCCGACCAGGCCGGTGTTCGAAGGCGACCGCATCACGCTGCAGTTCGTGCGGCTGTGCCAACCGGTGTTCAGCGCAGCGCTGATCGCCCGCGTCGAGGCAGTGCTCGACGACGACGGCGAGAAGAACCGCCTCTGCGCGCCGATCGCGCCGCTGTCGGTGCCGTCCCACTGGCCGGAGCGGATGGTGGTGGAGCTGGCGAACCGACGACGGTGGTCGACAACCCCCGAGGTCGCCGAGTGGCTGGTCCGGTCCCGCCTCGACGGGTTCGCCAAGCGGGTGCGGTCGCTCACCGGCACCGAGACGGCGACGCTCGCTCATCTGCAGCGTTACGCGGCGCACGCCGGCGCAGCGAGCGAAAACGCCCGCAGGCTGACGGCGTGATGGAGCCCGAGGGGGGATTCGAACCCCCGACCTACGCATTACGAGTGCGTTGCTCTGCCGACTGAGCTACCCGGGCGCGGGTCGTAGGTTAGCAACGCCCACCTGGCCCAACTTCAGGAGAAGCGCCTGCAGCAGCAGCACCTCGTTGGGGTTGCGGACCAGGCCGTCGTTGGCGGCGGTGATCGCCTCCAGTGCGGCGAGGGCGCCGTCGGCCCGCCCGCCCGCCAGCAGGCGGTCGCGGTAGGCGCCCGCCAGCGTCGACAGGCCGAAGCGCAACTCGTCGGTGCGCACCCGCCGCTGCTCCCGCTTGTGGCGCTCGGTCATCTCCTTGCGACCCAGTCCGCGCTCGCCGTAGGCCTTGGCCCGGGCGTCGAGTTGGGCCAACTCTTCGGTGTGGCGGGCGGCCAGGGGCTCGACGATGGTGTCGAGGGAGGCCAGCAGTTCGTCGACCAGCTTGGCGGCGGTGGCGCCGGTGTCGTCGAGGCGGTCGGGCACGCCTTGCCACAGCGCCCGCCGTTCGGCGAAGCCGGGGTCGGAGGCGAGCAGGCGGGCGCGGTCGATGCGTCCCTCGGCGGCCACGGCGACGGACTGGGCGGTGTCGGCATCGACCCCTTCGGCCACCAGCGCTTCGACCAGCACCTGCTCGGGCACCGGGCGGAAGGCGATGCGCACGCAGCGGCTGGCGATGGTCACGAAGTCGGCGGGCACCGACTCGGCCAGCCCCACGAACACCGTGCTCTCCGGCGGTTCCTCGATGGTCTTCAGCAGGGCGGCGGCGATGGGTGCGGCGAGGTGGAACTCGGGGATGACGATGACCTTGCGGTGGCCCTCGACCGGGGAACGGGCCGCCAGCCGGGTGATCTCGCGGGCGTCGTCGACGGCCATGCGGGCGCCCGCCCGTTCGTAGAGCACGAGGTCGGGGTGCGTGCCCGCCAGGGCGCGGGTGCACTCGGTGCAGATGCCGCACCCGCCGGTGGCGCACAACAGCGAGGCGGCGAACGAACGGGCGGCGGTGCGCTTGCCCGTTCCCGGCGGCCCCACGAACAGGTAGGCGTGCACGGGCGCCCGCGCCGCGGCGTGCAAGGCAGCCACGGCGGCCTCTTGGCCCACCACGCCGGCGTAGAGCGTGTTCTGGTGGGGGAATCCCGCGTCCTGGCGCGGGATTCCCCCACCAGAAGCCTCAGCCACTCGCGCCCACCGCCTGCCAGACCCGTTCCGTCACCTCGTCGACGCTACCGACTCCCGAGACGACGACCCACCGCTCGGGCTCGGCGGCGGCCAGGGCGCGGAAGCCTTCGACGACCCGGTGGTGGAAGTCGGCGCCTGCCGCTTCGAAGCGGTCGAGCACGCCGAGGCGTTGGCGGGCCACGTCGTCGGGCACGTCGAGCAGCACCACGACGTCGGGCCACAGCCCGCCGGTGGCGAACTCCGACAAGGCCCGCACGGCGTCGATGTCGAGGCCGCGGCCGAAGCCCTGGTACGCCAGTGACGAGCCCGCGTAGCGGTCGGTCACCACGTCGCGTCCGGCGTCGAGGGCGGGACGGATGACCTCGGCCACGTGCTGAGCCCGGGCCGCCGCCATGAACAACGCCTCGGCCCGGGGGTCGAGGTCGACCAGGGCGGGGTCGAGCAAGAGGTCACGCACCCGTTCGCCCACGGCGGTGCCGCCCGGCTCGCGGGTGAGGACGGCCCCGAGGCGGCTGGCCAGCAGCGCCGCCTGCGTCGACTTGCCCGAGGCGTCGCCGCCCTCGAAGGCGATGAACCTGCTCATCGACTGGTGCGCAACGACCGCTGGGCCAGCAGGGCGGCCATGAGGATGATCGACCCGCCGAACCAGAGGGTGAGGCGGGCCCCTTCGATCCCCTCGAAGAGGTCGTCGAGCAACGACGAGAGGGCGGGCGCCACCACGAACGACAGCAGCAGACAGAAGCGGATGAGCGTGTAGAGGGTGGCGAAGATGCGGCCCCGCAGTTCGTTCTCCACGTTCGTCTGCAGCAGGGTGAAGCCGAGGATGTAGACGGCGCCCGCGCAGAGCCCGAGCACCGACACGAAAGCAAGGGCCGGGGTGAGCGACGACATCGAGGCGCCGGCCACGATGCAGGCGCCCGCGCCGACCAGCGCCCACACGAACAGGCGGGCATGCGGCACTCGCTTCTGGATCACGGAGAGGCCGATGATGCCGAGCGCCACGCCGGTGCCCAGGGCGGTGAGCAGGAGGCCGAAGCCCGCCGTGCCCGCGCCGAAGACCTCGCTCGACATGACGGGGCCGAGCGGCACCACCATGCCGCCGCCGATGAGGCCGGTGGCCAGGCCGACGATGACCGAGCGCACCACGGCGTTCTGGCCGATGAAGCGCCAGCCTTCGGCCAGTTCTCGGAAGGTCTGGCGGAAGTCGATGCCGCGGGGGCGGTCGACCTTGGGCGTGCGTGGCAGGGCGACGGTGGCGATGAGCAGGGCGGAGACGAAGAACGTCAGCACGTCGAACCAGATGGCCACCGTCTCCTGGCTCAGTCGCAGGGCATCGAGGCTGTCGTAGCGCGACAGCCACTCGGCCACCTTGGCCATGCCCGCGAAGAGGGCCGAGGCGATGGGGAAGGTGCCGTAGGCGGCGATCAACGAAAGGGAGTTGGCCGTGGCCAGGGCGTCGGCGTGCACCAGGTTGGGGACCGACGCCTCCTTGGCCGGCGACCACAGCAGCGTCAGCACTTCGAGCAGCAGGGAGACGAAGAACAGGCCCGGGATGGTGTCGACGAACGGCAGGGTGGCGAGCACCAGGCCGCGGCCGATGTCGCACATGACCATGACCCGCTTGCGGTCCCACCGGTCGACCAGCACGCCCGCGGCCGGGGCGAGGAAGAACCCCGGGATCAGCCGGGCCGACAGGACGAGGCCGACAGCGGCCTCCGGCGACGACCCGCCGATGCGGGCGGCGATGGCAGCCACGGCGACGAACCCGATCCAGTCGCCCATCGACGACACCACTTGGGCCACCCACAACCGGAAGAAGGAGGGGGTGCCGAACAGGCGGATGGTCGAGGCGCGGTCGGGCAACGGGTCGACGGGGTCGAGGGTGGGCTCCGCCACAGTGCGCACAGGGTAGTGGGGCACCACCCCCACTCCCGAGTACACGGCGTACGGATTCCGTACGCCATGTACTCGGGACGGGGGTTAACGGCGGGCTTTGGCGGCTTTCTTGGTGGTGCGGCCCGCCTTCTTCTTGGGCGGGCCTGCGGCGCGGCGGTCGGCCAGCAGTTCGGCGGCCCGCTCCGGGGTGAGTTCCTCGACGCTGTCGCCCTTGCGCAGCGAGGCGTTGGTCTCGCCGTCGGTCACGTACGGCCCGAAGCGGCCTTCCTTCAGCACCACCGGCTTGCCGCTCACCGGGTCGTCGCCCAGTTCGCGCAACGGCGGCGCCGCGGCCGCGCCCCGCCCCCGCTGCTTGGGCTGGGCGAAGACCGCCTGGCACTCCTCCAGCGTGATCGTCAGCAACTGCTCCTCCGACTCGATCGAGCGCGAGTCGGTGCCCTTCTTGATGTACGGCCCGTAGCGCCCGTTCTGGGCGGTGATCTCCTTGCCGTCAGTGGGGTCGACCCCGACCACCCGCGGCAACTGCAACAGCCGCAGCGCATCCTCCAACGTCACCGAGTCGAGCGTCATCGACTTGAACAGCGACGCCGTGCGGGGCTTGGTCTTCGACCCCGCGTCGCCTTCGCCCAACTGCACATACGGCCCGTAGCGCCCGGCCTTGGCCACCACCGGCAGCCCGGCCTCGGGGTCCTCCCCCAACACGCGGTCGCCGCTGGGCGCCGACAGCAGCTCCTCGGCCTTCTCGGCGGTCAGCTCGTCGGGCGCCAGGTCTTCGGGCACGGATGCCCGCTCGTCGCCCCGCTGCACGTACGGGCCGTAGCGCCCCACCCGCACCATGATCTCGTCGTTGACGGGGATGGAGTTCACCTCGCGGGCGTCGATCTCGCCGAGGTGGTCCGACACGAGCTGCTTCAACCCGGGCACGCCGCTCGCGTTCCCGAAGTAGAACGAGGTCAGCCACGGCACGGCTTCTTCGCCGCCCGCGGCGATCTCGTCGAGCTCGGACTCCATGTCGGCGGTGAAGGCGTAGTCGACGAGCTTGGGGAAGTGCCGCTCCAACAACCCCACCACGGCGAAGGCGGTGAACGACGGCACCAGCGCCGTGCCCTTCTTCCACACGTAGCCGCGGTCTTGGATGGTGCCGATGATCGAGGCGTAGGTGGACGGCCGGCCCACGCCCATCTCCTCCAGCGCCCGCACCAGCGAGGCTTCGGTGTAGCGGGCAGGCGGCTGGGTCGAATGCCCCTTGGCCTCCAGCCCGGCCAGCCCGAGGGCGTCACCGGCGGCCATGGCGGGCAGCCGCACCTCGCGGTCTTCCAGTTCGGCGTCGGGATCGTCGGAGCCCTCGACGTAGGCCCGCATGTAGCCGGGGAAGGTGATGACCTGGCCGCTGGCCGCGAACTCGGCGTCCTCGCCTGCGCTCGACCGCCCGCCCAGGCGCACCTGCACGCGCTGGCCCGCGGCGTCCTTCATCTGCGAGGCCACGGTGCGCTTCCAGATGAGCTCGTACAGGCGGGCCTCGTCGGCGCCCACCTCACGGGCCACCTGCTCGGGGCGGCGGAAGGAGTCGCCCGCCGGACGGATGGCCTCGTGGGCCTCCTGGGCGTTCTTGACCTTCTTCTCGTACCGCCGCGGCGCGTCGGGCACGTAGTCGGCGCCGTAGAGCTCGGCGGCCTGGGTGCGGGCCGCGGTCAGCGCCGTCTCCGACAAGGTGGTGCTGTCGGTGCGCATGTAGGTGATGTAGCCGTTCTCGTACAGTCGCTGGGCGACCTGCATGGTGCGCTGCGACGAGAAGCGCAGCTTGCGGCCCGCCTCCTGCTGCAACGTCGAGGTCATGAACGGCGGCTTGGGCGAGGTCTTGAACGGCTTCTCCTCGACCGAGCGCACGGCGATCTCGGCGCCGCCCAGCCGCTCGGCCAGCGACCGCGCCGCAGGCTCGTCGAGCACCACGACACTCGCCTTGGGCGTGCCCGACTCGTCGAAGTCCTTGCCGGTCGCCAGCCGCTTGCCGTCGATGCTGACGAGCCCGGCGGTGAAGGCGTCGGCCTCCTTGGTGAACGTGCCCTCGAGGTCCCAGTAGCCCGCGGCCCGGAAGCGCATGCGGGCCCGCTCGCGCTCGACGAGGATGCGGGTGGCGACGCTCTGCACCCGGCCCGCCGACAGCTTCGGCATGACCTTCTTCCAGAGGACAGGCGACACCTCGTAGCCGAACAGGCGGTCGAGGATGCGCCGTGCCTCCTGGGCGTCGACCAGCCGGCGGTCGAGCTCGCGCCACTCGCTCACGGCCCGCTCGATGGCGGGGCGGGTGATCTCGTGGAACACCATGCGCTTGACCGGGATGTTGGCCGGCGGGTTCAGCACCTCCAACAGGTGCCACGCGATCGACTCGCCTTCGCGGTCCTCGTCGGTTGCGAGATAGAGCTCGCTGGCGTCCTTCAGCAGCGCCTTGAGCTTCTTGACTTGGTCCTTCTTCTCGCGGGACACCACGTACAGCGGCTTGAACCCGTTGTCGACGTCGACGCCCAGCCGCGCCCACGGCTCGCCCTTCAATGCGGGCGGGACGTCGGCGGCGTTGCGAGGCAGGTCGCGGATGTGGCCGATCGACGACTCCACGACGAAATCGCCGCCGAGGAAGCCGGCAATGGTCTTCGCCTTGGCCGGCGATTCCACGATGACGAGGGGCTTGGGCATGGTTTTTCGAGGTCAGCAGACGGGGGCGGGACTGTCAATACAGCCCCGCCCGCGCCCGCGTCAGGGGCCTGCGTCCTGCGGGACCGCCGCAGCCACGAGCTTGGCCTTGACCACGTTGGCGTAGGGGTCGCCCACGTTGGTCGGGGCCGCCGTCGGGACGGCGAACTGCCACTGCTGGGCGTCCACTTCGGTCGTCGTCTTGGGTGTGAATGCGTTGTCGCTGTCGTGGGTGACGAAGAAGTGCACGCCGTGGCTGCCCCACGCCCCCTGCTTCTGGTCGCAGGTGAGCGAGGCGTACGGCGTGCCGCCGTTGGCCGCTTCGTAACCGGCCTTCACATTGGCGTCGGTGCTGGCGTCACCCGGGTACGGGCGGGCCACCGGGTTGTCGCCGGTGCCGTCGTCGAGGCACTTGTCGTCGCGGTAGTACGGCACCACGGCGGGGTTGGCGGCCGACGTCGCCCCCTTCAACTCCATGATGTAGACGAGCGAGCCTGCGTCGCCTGCACCCGACACCTGCTCCCAGTTCATGACCGACAACGGGGCATTGAATGTGGGGTCGGGAGCGTCGAAGAAAGCGGGCTGCCCGCCCACCTGGTCGACGTTGCCCACGTCGTCGTTCACGCCGTCGATGGCCACGCCGCTCGGCTTGATGGCGTTGTAGTACGTGGTGGCGACGTTGGCGTTGTAGTCCCACGACGTGTAGAGGCCGTCGGGGGGGATGGGGTGCACGCGCACCCGGTACCGGTAGGTGACGGCGTCGCGATAGAAGGTCTCGGTCTTGGTCACGTTGGTGCCGGAGTCGGCGCCCCACGTCTCCCGGATGGCCCGCACCGGACCGGTGCGCTCGCCCAAGAGGATGGAGTTGGCCTCCCAGTTGACCTGCTCGTCCTCGAAGCCGACGACGGAGATCGACGAATCGGGGCTCTGCTGGAAGGCCCGGCCCTTCCACCGGTCGATGAGGTCGGGGCCGTACCCGCCGGCGTTGGCGACCTGGATGCCGCGCACCATCCAGCGGCCGGTGGCTCGCCAGGTGTAGGCGTCGGTGGTGACGGTCACGCCGTCGCGGGGGAAGCGGTCGGTCGAGCTGCGGATTGTGCCGCCGGGATCGCACACGTCGCCGCCCAGGTTGGGCCCGTAGCCGGTGTTGCTGCTGCCGAGCTTCTCGGGGTCATCGGCGGTGAAGCTGTCGCGGTCGATCCACTCGTCGGCGTCGGCGTCACGGTCGTAGTCGACGTAGCTCGTGGTGGTCGTCGGCCCGGTGGGGTTGCGGAACAGGTAGACGTGGCGGACGTTGGTCGGGTCGAGCGGGTCGGCCAGCGTGACGTCCTGGCGCTCCCCCACGGTGCCCGCAGGGCGGGAGGCGGGCGGGGCTTGGCCGCCTGCGTCCGACGCCATGAACACCAGCTCGTCGTCGTCGTCGAGGGTGGGCACCGGGTCGGCCATGGTCGACGCACCGGGCGGGAAGGCCGTGGCGCAACTGCCTGCGGTCATCTTCCAGCGCTCGACGTCCCACTGGTAGGTGAGCTCTTCGTCGACGGCGGAGTACATGGCGAAGTCGGAGTTGGCGTTGGCCAGGAAGTACGGGAAGCGCTGGTCGACCTGCACGGGCACCTCGACCCAGGCGCCGTCCCACTTGTAGGCCACGATCTCGTCGGGGTCGACGCCGGTGCGCACGTCGGGCGGGACGACGAGCGTGCCGTGGTGGGCGTCGCGCACGCCGTCAAGGAATCCGGTGGGCCACGGCAGGGCGCTGCCCGCGGCGGGCAGGCGCGACCACGTGGGGAGCTGCGCCCCGGTGAGCACGACGGGCTCGGCGCCCCGAGCTACAGGCACGACGGCGCTGCGAGCAGCCGGCGCCAGCAGTGCAGCGAACACCGCTGCGGCCGCGACAAAAGCGACTTTCTTCATGGTGGTTCCCCCCTAGGTCGACGGTTGGGTGTTCACCGCCGATGCGGCGATCACCTGCCCAGACCCCTAGCCTCCTGCGCCGTGCATCTTGAGCATTTGATCGAGACGGTCGGGACCATCGGCTTGTTCGCCATCGTGTTCGCCGAGTCGGGGCTGCTCATCGGGTTCTTCCTGCCCGGCGACTCGCTGCTGTTCACCGCCGGGCTGCTGGCCTCCCAGGGCAAGCTGAACTTCCCGCTGATCCTGGTGGGCTGCTTCGTGGCGGCGGTGGCGGGCGATCAGGTGGGCTACGCCTTCGGGAACCGGGTGGGGCCCGCCCTGTTCCGGCGGCCAGAGTCGCGGCTGTTCAAGCACGAGAACCTGGAGAAGGCCCAAGCCTACTTCGACAAGTACGGCTCGAAGACGATCGTGCTGGCTCGGTTCGTGCCCATCGTGCGCACGTTCGCCCCGATCCTCGCCGGCGTGGGGACGATGGAGTACCGGACGTTCGTCCGCTTCAACATCCTCGGTGGGTTCATCTGGGCGGTGGGCGTGACGTCGCTCGGCTACATCCTGGGCGACACCATCCCCGACATCGACAAGTACCTGCTGCCGGTGATCGGCTTCATCATCCTGCTGTCGCTGATCCCGGTGTTCCTCGAACTGCGTCGAGCTCGGCGCGGAGGCGCTCGACCTCAGAAGTGAGCTCTCGAAGGAGCAGGTGACCGCTCGGGGAGAGGCGGTCGTCGTCGTCCCGCCTGCCCGCCTCCCGTGTGCCCATGTAGACGGCCAGGCCTACGCCTGGGAGGAGTCCCGTGGCCACGGCGTGCCAGACGGCGGTCCGCCCCCGCCGGCGGGCGTCGAAGAACACCCACACGGCGACGCCGACCCACATCCAACAGAGCACCCACCCGAGCACAGCCATGGCGGGAAGTGTGCCCCAACGGGAACCGAGGAAGGGATCGGCCGTCTCGCCCTCGTAGACAGTCGAGCGGGGGGACAACGAAGTCGTCTTGATCGCCGCTGCCCCCGCACACATCCATTTGGGGGTCGAGCCAGCGGCTGCCTCCATGACTCATCGTGAAAGGCAGACATGAAACGACTGAAGGCACCTGTCGTCGTCGCGCTCGGGATCGGCATGGGCGTCGCAACCATCGCACCCGCGTTCGCCGACAACAGCGGGTTTTCGACATCCTGCTCGACCATGACCCCAGGCGCAGTCCCCGTGTCACTCGGCGTCGACAACGGCTCCTCGGGACTGGCGCTGTGTTACAGCACGACGCCGACCGGCAGCAGCTCACCCGAGGCCACCGGCGGCCGGATCACGGTGTTCAACCCATTGGCCACCAGTTCGGTCGGCATCCAGTGCGAGGCGGACCGGGGCGCGTCCACGGTCCTTGCCCTCGATTGCCTCAACCGGGTTGTCCATTCCGACGACCCCGGCCATCTCGGGACCTCGGTCTTCGGCACAGTCCAGGTGGGCACAGTCGGCATGAACGTCTTCCGGACGGGCACGGAGAACGACGCCCCCGTCACAACAGTGAACAGTCCGCTGGACGGCGACACCGAGACCAGGGTGAACGTCGACAACCACACATGCGCGTGGGTCTCGGGGCCCGGCCCCTGCCCACTGGGGATCACCGACGCCACAATCGTTGTTCGAGAGGCCGACGTCGCCACCGCAAGGACGACACCGGCGTCCTCGCCCTGCGTGGGTGTGTTGGGGACATGCCCGATCGTGCTGGTGGAGCCAGGGAACGACACGAACGACACGGTCAGGGTGACAGTGGCAGGTACCACCCATACAGCGGACGTCCCGATCGCGGGGCCGTGCCTCGTCAACGTGAACACAAGCTGCTGAGCGTGTCCGTTCCCGCAGGGGTACGTCGGTCCTGAGACGCGCTTCTGGCACCGAGATCACGCCGTACAAGCCGTGATCTCGGTGCCAGAACGGAAAGTCTCAGGCGGTGACGTTCGACTCGATGGCCGACTTGGCCTCACGCAACTGCTTGCGGAGGTCGGCATCCTCGTCGCCGAGGTCCATGATCCAGCGGTCGAGGGCGTCGACGGCCAGCTTGCGGGGCGGGTCGCCAGGGCTGACGGCATGCACCGGAGCAGCGGCCGCGCCGGCCTCGTCCACGCCGTCGGTCTTCCGCTTGGAGAAGCCGATGGCGATCATCAGCACGACCAGCGACACGCCGGCGATGAGGTAGCGGGCGCCGTCGTTGTCCTGCAGCGAGATGACCGCGGGCAGGATCAGCAGCGACACCAGGTTCATCACCTTGATGAGCGGGTTGAGGGCGGGGCCTGCGGTGTCCTTGAAGGGGTCGCCCACGGTGTCGCCGATGACGGCGGCCTTGTGCGCTTCCGAGCCCTTGCCGCCCTCGTGGCCGTCCTCGATGTACTTCTTGGCGTTGTCCCAGGCGCCGCCCGAGTTCGACAGGAAGTTGGCCATGAGCTGGCCGGTGAGGATGACGGCGGCGAGGAACGCACCGAGGGCGTAGAAGTTGATGCCGAAGCCGATGATGACCGGGGTCAGCACCGCCAACAGGGCCGGGGTGGCCAGCTCCCGCAGCGACGCCGCCGTGCAGATGTCGATGACGGGGCCGTAGTCGGGGCGCTTGGTCCCGGCCATGATCCCGCCGTCGGCGAACTGCCGGCGCACCTCCTGCACCACCACGCCCGCCGTCCGGCCCACGGCGCGGATGGCGAGGGCGGAGAACATGAAGGCCACCGAACCGCCGATCAGCAGGCCGATGAACGTCTTGGGGTCGGCCACGTTGATCTGGATGGCCTGGAAGACGTTCTCACCGGGCGCGATGAGCTCGGGCAACTCGTCGCCGATCGTCTCGATGAACGAGGCGAACAGGGCCACCGCGGCGATGACCGCCGAGCCGATGGCGAAGCCCTTGGTGACGGCCTTGGTGGTGTTGCCCACGGCGTCGAGGCTGACCATGATGCGCTCGGCCTCGCCGCTGAACTCGCCCGACATCTCGGCGATGCCTGCGGCGTTGTCGGCCACCGGGCCGAAGGTGTCCTCCGACACGACCACGCCGGTGGTTGCCAGCATGCCCATGCCGGTGAGGGCGACCAGGAAGAAGCTGACCTGGATGTTGCCGTCACCCAGGCCGACGGCCACAGCAATGGCGCCTGCGATGGCGATGATGGCGTACACCGTCGACTCCAGGCCGGAGCTGATGCCGGCGAGCACGGTGGTGGCGGGGCCGGTGCGGGCGGCCTCGGCGATCTCCCGCACGGGGCGGGTCTCGGTCGAGGTGAAGTACTCGGTCAGGCGGCTGGCCACCTGCGCCAGCACCAGGCCGATGACCACAGCGCCGAGCATGCGCCAGCCGGCGTTGTTGTTGTTGTCGTTGCCCACGTAGGTCAGCGCCACGAAGGCGGTGCCCACCACGGTGAGCAGGCCTGCGGTCAAAAAGCCGCGGTTGATCGGCGCCATGGCCGACTTGTCCTTGTCGGTGGCTCGCACCATGAACACGCCGACAATCGACGCCAGCACGCCGATGGCACGAGCGGCCACCGGGAAGATCAGGCCCGCCACCGGGTTGGCGATTCCGAGCGACTCGAACGCCGCCACGCCGAGGATGATCGAGGCCACCAGGGTGACCTCGTAGGACTCGAACAGGTCGGCCGCCATGCCAGCGCAGTCGCCCACGTTGTCGCCCACGTTGTCGGCGATGGTGGCCGGGTTGCGGGGGTCGTCCTCGGGGATGCCCGCCTCGACCTTGCCCACCAGGTCGGCGCCCACGTCGGCCGCCTTGGTGAAGATGCCGCCACCGACCCGGAGGAACAGGGCGAGCAGCGAGCCGCCGAACCCGAAGCCGACCAGGATGGCCGAGCTGGTGTTCTGGAACAGCATGATGATGACCGTGGCGCCCAGCAGGCCGAGGCCCACGGTGAACATGCCCGCCACGCCGCCGGTGCGGAACGCCACCTTCAGCGCCGCGGGCAGCGAGCCGGTGCGGGCCGCGGCGGCGGTGCGCACGTTGCCGCGCACGGCCAAGCCCATGCCGATGAAGCCGGTGAGGCCGGACATGAAGCAGCCGGCGACGAACGCCGCGGTGCGGAAGATGCCCGACTCCATGAAGCTCAGCGCGTGGCTGCCGTCGGGCCGGTCGACGGCCGTCGACGTGAAGAAGACGATGGCCACCAACGGGATCAGGATGTAGCCGATGGTCTTGAACTGGCGCCGCAAGTAGGCCATGGCGCCCTCTTGGATCGCCGTGGCGATCTCGATCATCTTCGGCGTGCCCTGATCGGCGGCCAGGACGCCCTTCATCAGGACGAAGCCCACGATGAGCGCCAGTACGGCGGTACCGGCGGAGAACACGAGCCAGAACCATTCGGCTCCCCCCAATGTGAACTCCTGATACCCCCCTTCACTGGCGAGGAGGAGGTTGTTCATGCTGATTCCTTTCTCTCTGCTTCGTCTTCTTTGCGTACGTAGATCTGGCGGGCGACTCGTTCGCCCACGGTGCGGTCGTGGCCTTCGACCCGCAGCACCAGCGGACCGTCGAAGGGGTGCTTCTCCCGAACCTCCACCCGCACGCCCGGGCGCAGGCCCAGGGTGTCGAGGAAGGTGATGACCTCGGGGTCGGTGGAGCCGGGCACGGCCACTACGGCGATGTCGCCGGGCTCCAGGTCGTAGAGGGGCGGCAGCTCGGGGATGTCGAGCACCTCGGGCTCCGGGATGGGGAACCCGTGCGGGCAGGTGGCGGGGCGATGGAGGGCGACGTACAGCCGGTCCTCCACCTCTTGCGGGAGGTCGTGCTCGAACGAGCCGGCCAAGCGGTCGGCCTCGTTCCAGGCGTAGCCGAGCATGTCGGCCAGGAACCGCTCCACGATGCGGTGGCGGCGGATGGCCCCCACCGCAACCCGGCGCCCGACCGGAGTGAGCAGCACTCCCCGGTACGGCTTGTGCTCCGCCAGGTCGCGTTCGGCCAACCGCTTGATCGTGGCCGTCACCGTGCCAGGGCTGACCCCCAGGGCCTCGGCCAGGTCACCCGTGTGGGCGTCCCCGCTGACCGATTGCCGGTAGATGGCCTTCAGCGTCTCGCGCTCGGACTTCGAAAGAGTGAGATCCATATTCGCCGAGCGCAGAAATTAGGTTTTGGTCCCCCAAAACGTCAAGCCGGCAATGCCCAGGACGGCCGACAGGGCGGAGGCCGCCAGCACCCCCACGATGGCGGTGGCCGCCACCGCCGGATCGGGGAAGGCCAGGCCGGTCACGAACAACGACACGGTGAAGCCCACGCCCGCCACGGCGCCGGTGGCGATCAGCTGCGGCCACGACGCACCCCGCGGCAACGTGCCCAGCCCCGAGCGCACGGCCGCCCACGAAGCCAGGGCGATGCCCACCGGCTTGCCCACCACCAGGCCGAGCACCACGCCGATGGCGATGGGCGACTCGACGGCGTTGCCGATGGACTCGCTGTCGAGGCGCACGCCCGCGTTGGCCAATGCGAACAGCGGGACCACGAGGAAGGCCGACCACGGATGCAGCCGGTCCTCCAGCCCTTCGACGGTGGCCTGCGGGAGCATGAGGCCGACGACGACGCCCGCCAAGGTGGCGTGCACGCCGGAGTTGTAGAGCGCCGCCCACACCAGCACGCCGGCGACAAGGGCCAGCACGGGCCGGTTGCGCACCACGAAGACGAGGGCGACGGCCGCGGCCGCGCCGAGCAGGAACAGGGGCTTGACGCCCGCGCTGTAGAAGAGGGCGATGACCAAGATGGCGCCGATGTCGTCGACGACAGCCAGCGTCAGCAGGAACAACTTGAGGCTGCCGGGCACCCGTCGCCCCAACAGCGCCATCAGCCCGACGGCGAAGGCGATGTCGGTGGCCATGGGGATGCCCCACCCGCGGTCACGGGCCACCACCACGTAAAACAGGGCGGGCACCACCATGCCGCCCACGGCGGCGACGGCGGGCACGGCGGCCGTGCGCCACTCGCGCAGCTCGCCCGCCACCAGCTCCCGCTTGATCTCCAGCCCCACGACGAAGAAGAACACCGTCATCAGGCCTTCGTTCACCCAGTGCTGGACGTCGTGGTTGAACACCGAGTGGTAGCCGTGGTCCCATGGCGAGTTGGCCCACACCAGCGCCACGGCGGCAGCCACCAGCAGGACGACGCCGCCCGCGGCCTCGGCGTGGAGGAAGCGGGTAACGAGACGGGACGGGCTACTGCGCACGGCGCTCTCCGGGGGTCGGCGAAGGGACTGCCGACCAGGCTTCCCGGCGCACCGAGGCTGCAGTCTAAAGCGGTTCGGGCACGTCCTTGGCGCCTCGTTTGGCGGCCTCCAACGCGGCGCCCACGTGGTACGGCACCGAGGTGACCACCGTGCCCGCCCGGTTCAGCAGTGCGGCCTTCAAGGCGAAGGCGCTCTGGTTGTGCAGCAGGTTGCGGGGGTCGTAGAGCTTGCCCATCACGAACTCCGGGATGATCACGGTGATGGTGTCGTTGTGCCAGCGGGCGTCGAGCTCGTCGAGGTAGCGCTCCACCGGCTCCACCAGGTCGCGGTACGGCGAGTGCACGATCTCCAGCGGCACGTCGATGTTGTAGGCCTCCCACTGGCGCTGGAGGTCCTCGCGGTCGTCGTCCTCGTACGACACGTAGACGGCGGCCAGGTGGTCGGGGTGCAAGGACTTGGCGTAGCCGAGCGCCTTGAGCACGCCCCGGTGTACCCGTCCCACCAACACCACCACGGTGTGCTGGAAGACCTCGGGCCGCACCTCGTGGGGCGCGATGGCCAGCGCCTTGCCCACCAAGTCGTAGTGGCCCTTGATGGTCAACAGGATGGCCACGATGGTCGGGATCACCACGATCGGCAGCCAGGCCCCCACGGTGAACTTGGTGACGCTGACGATCATGAGGACGGTGAAGGTGGCGAACGAGCCGAAGGCGTTGAGCGCCATGTTGCGCCGCCACCCGGCGCCCTGGAGCTTGCGGTGGCGCACGACCATGCCCGCTTGGCTCAGGGTGAACGAGGTGAACACGCCCACCGCGTAGAGCGGGATCAACGCCGTGGTGATGCCGCCGAAGGCGATGAGCAGGACCGAGGCGAACACGGCCAGGAACACGATGCCGTTGGAGTAGACGAGGCGGTCGCCCCGGTTGCCGAACTGCCGGGGGAGGTAGCCGTCGCGGGCGATGATCGACGACAGCCGGGGGAAGTCGGCGTAGGCCGTGTTGGCCGCCAGGATGAGGATGCCCGCGGTGGCGAACTGCAGCAGCACGTGCATGAAGCCCTCGCCGAACACCGCCCGCGCCATCTGCGAGATGACGGTCTCGTCGTGGGTGGGGATGGGGTGCAGGTGGCTGGCCAGCAGCGACACGCCGAAGAACAGGAAGCCGAGGATGACCGCCATGATCGTGAGGGTGCTGGCGGCGTTCTTGGCCTCCGGCTTGCGGAAGGCGGGCACGCCGTCGGCCAAGGCCTCGATGCCTGAAAGGGCCACGGCGCCCGACGAGAAGCCCCGCAGGATGATGAACAAGGTGAGCGACCCGCCCGCCTCGGCGATGTGCTTGGCCCGCTCGGGGTCGAACGGCACCGGCTTGAGGTCGCCGAAGAAGTCCTGGAACAGCCCGTAGCCCACCAGCGCGGCCAAGGAGACGATGTAGATGTAGGTAGGGGCGGCGAAGATCTTCCCCGACTCCTTGAGGCCCCGCAGGTTGCCCAGGGTGAGGGCGACGACGAAGCCCAGGCAGATCAGCACCCGCTTGTCGTGCCAGTCGTGGAAGGCGGGCAGCGAGATGAGAGCGGCCACGCCGGCCGACACCGATACGGCCACGGTGAGGATGTAGTCAACGAGCAGCGACGCACCCGCCACCAGCGAGGGGTACTTGCCCAGGTTCTCGCGGCTGACAACGTAGGAGCCGCCGCCCTGCGGGTAGGCGTGGATCGTCTGGCGGTACGACGTCACCACGATGATCAGCAGCGCGGCGACGGCGATCGACATGGGCACGAGCTTCGAGAGCCCGAGGGCCAGGCTCGATGCGCCCGCGGCGGTGACGAAGAGGATCTCTTCGGTGGCGTACGCGGTGGACGAGATGGGGTCGGACGAGAAGGTCGCCAGGGCAACGGACTTGGGCAGCCGTTGGTGCTCCTGCTCCGCCGTCGACAGGGGCCGCCCGACGAGCAGCCGCTTCAGCAATTCGAACACGGCGGGTGACGATACGCCCCCCGGAGTTGTGCCGGCTACGCCGAGCGATTTTCATGGGGCGCCATGCACGTAATCGTCGTCGGCTGCGGCCGGGTGGGTTCCGAACTGGCCGTGAACCTCGACCGCGCCGGCCACTCGGTCGCCGTCATCGACAAACGCCGCAACGCCTTCCGGCGCCTGCCTGAACGGTTCAGCGGACGGGCCGTGCTCGGCTTCGGTTTCGACCGCGACCACCTCGAGCAGGCGGGGGTGCAGGAGGCCTCGGCGCTGGCCGCCGTGACCAGCGGCGACAACACCAACATCCTCACGGCGCGCATCGCTCGCGAGACCTACGAGATCCCCCAGGTCGTCGCCCGCATCTACGACCCGCGCCGGGCCGTGATCTACCAGCGCCTCGGCATCCCGACGGTGGCCACCGTCACGTGGACCACCGACCAGGTCATGCGCCGGCTGTTCGAGAACAGCAGCACGACCGAGTGGACAGACGCCACCGGCGGCGTGAACATCGTCGAGCGGGCGCTGCCCGAGGGGTGGGCGGGCAAGAAGCTGGCCGAGATGGGCGAGCCCGACAAGTTCCGGCTGACGGCGGTCACCCGGGGCGGCACGGTGCGCATGGCCGGCCCCGACGTGGTCGGCCAAGAGGGCGACGTCCTGCACTTCACCGTCATGAAGGACGCCTTCGACGACCTCGACCAGCGCCTGCGTTCGGGCGGGGAGGACCACTAACGATGCGCGTTGCCATTGCTGGTGCCGGCAACGTCGGCACCTACATCGCCGCCGACCTGGCCCAGGCGGGCCACGAGGTGTTGCTGATCGAGCAGGACCCCGACTTGGTGGCCCGCATCCGGGCCACCGTCGACGTCAACTGGTTCGTGGGCGACGCGTGCGAGGTCAACTCGCTGCACGAGGCGGGCCTGGCCGAGGTCGACGTGGTGGTGGCCGCCACCGGCGACGACGAGGACAACCTCGTCATCTCGTTGCTGGCCAAGCAGGAGTTCGCCGTGCCCCGGGTGGTGGCCCGGGTGAACCACCCCAAGAACCACTGGTTGTTCAACGAGACGTGGGGCGTCGACGTGTCGGTGTCGACCCCGCACCTGCTTACCGCCCTGGTGGAAGAAGCGGTGTCGGTCGGCTCGCTGGTGCGCCTGCTGCAGTTCCAGGACGCGCAGCTGGTCGAGGTCACCCTGGCGGGCGACTCGCCTGCGGTAGGCCAGCCCATCGCCGAGCTCGGGGTGCCCCGCGACGCCACCGTGGTAGCCATCGTGCGGGGCGGCCACGTGGTGGTGCCCCGAGGCGACACCGTGCTCGCCGGGGGCGACGAGGTCCTGGCCTTGGTGACGGCCGACTCCGAGGACCACGTAAAGCGCATCCTCGTGGGCCGCTGAACCGCCCCACGAGCTACGGCAGCAGTTCGTACACCGGGTTGTAGACGAGGAGGCGGCCGCCGGGGCCGCTGGCCGAGCCCCGGCCGCTGACAATCAGGCGGCGCCCGCCGCGGATGCCGGCCACCCGCCGGCGGCCCGTCCACATCACCACCAGCGAGCCGGTGCCGTCGTTGACGGTGGCCTCCAGCCACGGCGAACCGTTGGGGCGGGGCACGATGCGCACGAAGGTGACCTCACCCGTCACCCGGATCTCCTGGCGGGCCTTGGCCTCGCCGATGGGGATGGTGCCGGGGACGTGGGAGCAGAACTCGCGCAAGTCCTCCCGGTCGAGGTCGCTCACCGAGGTGGTGAGCTTGTGGAGCATCTTGCGCAGGGCCACTAGGCGGGCTCCTCGTCCTCCCACAGGTCGATGTCGGCCGGCTCCAAGTCGGCGGGGCCGCAGAACATCACCATGCGGACAGCGGTGCCCGACTCCGAGGGGTCGAACTCCACCTCGTCGACCAGGGTGCGGATCAAGGGGATGCCCAGGCCGCGCTCGAAGTTGAGCCGGTCGGGGTCGGTGACCGGGGGGTGCTCGGGCAGGGTCTCGGGGTCGAAGCCGCGGCCCCGGTCCTCGACCTGGACCTCGAGTTGGTCACCGGACTCGCGCCAGCGCACCACCACCCGCTCGTCGACGTCGTGGTCGGCATGGGCCTCGATGGCGTTGGTGCACGCCTCGGAGACGGCCAGCTTGAGATCGTCGATGCGATCGTCTTCGAGCGCGCGACGGCTCGACGCCAGCGACGAGACGACGAGACGGGCCAGCCCCACGTACTCGGGGCGAGCGGGGATCTCGAGCTCGATCGCCCCTTCGGATTCGTCGAGCAGGCTCATCCCCGGCGTCGACTACGCCGCGACTGCGGCGTCGACGGACTCGTGGATGGCGAAGACCTTGGTCAGCCCCGTGATCTCGAAGACCTTGAGGATGCGGTGCTGGGTGCAGACGAGGGTGAGGTCGCCGTCGTGGCTCCGCAGGCGCTTCAAGCCGCCGACGAGGACGCCGAGCCCGGTGGAGTCGAGGAAGTCGACGCCTTCGAGGTCGACGACGATCTTGTACTTGCCCTCGCTGACGAGCTCAACGAGCTTCTCCCGAAGGCGGGGTGCGGTGTACACGTCGACCTCGCCGCGAACGGACAGGATCGTGTACCCGTTGCGGTCCGGGTCCACCTCGAGACCGAGATCCATCCTCTGGTTCCTCCTGGTCGGGCCGGTAGCGCGCGTCGTCCGGCGGCGTGACGGCTGCAAACCTACCGTGCCCACCGTAGGGTCGGCACATGCACGACCTGGCGGCCCTGGTGCAGTCGATCGCAGCCGACGGCCGGCTCGTGCACCTGGAGCGCATCCCGGCCCGCCCCGCCCGGGTGGCAGAGCTGTCGACAGCGTTGCCCCCGGAGGTGGCGGACCGGTTGCCGGGCGGCGGATTGTGGACCCACCAGGCCGCCGCCGTGGAGCTCGCCCGGGCCGGGCAGTCGGTGGCGGTGGCGACGGGCACGGCCTCAGGCAAGTCGCTCTGTTACCAGGTGCCGATCGCCGAGGCCGTGCTCGACGGGGCCAAGGGCACGGCGCTCGCCATCTACCCGACGAAGGCGCTGGCCCAGGACCAGCTGCGAGCGTTCGCGGCCCTGGACGTGCCGGGCATGGCTCCCGCCGTCTACGACGGCGACACGCCCGAGGAGCAGCGCCGGTGGGTGCGCCGCCACGCCAACGTGGTGCTCACCAACCCCGACATGCTCCACATTGGAATCCTCCCGGCCCATGCCCGGTGGGCCACGTTCCTCATGCGCCTGCGCTACGTGGTGCTCGACGAACTGCACACGTTGCGGGGCATCTTCGGCACCCATGTGGCCCAGGTGCTGCGACGGCTGCGGCGGCTGTGCGCCCACTACGGCTCGTCGCCGACGTTCGTCTTCGGCTCGGCCACCATCGGCAAGCCCGGCGAGCTCGCCTCGGCGTTGTGCGGGCTGCCGGTGGCCGAGGTGACCGACGACGGTTCGCCCCGAGGCGAGCGACTGTTCGGCGTGTGGCAGCCACCCCTGCTCGACGCCGAGAGCGGGGCGCGCGAGTCGTCGAACAAGGAGACGGCGCTGGTGCTGGCGTCGTTGGTGCAGGAGGGCTACCGGGCCATCGCCTTCACCCGGTCGCGCAAGGGGGCGGAACTGGTGGCGGCGTCGGCCAAGTCGCGGTTGCCCGACAAGTTGGCGTCGTCGGTACGGCCCTACCGGGGCGGCTACCTGGCTACCGAGCGGCGGGAGATCGAGCGGCTGCTGTTCGGCGGCGAGTTGCGGGGGGTGGCGGCCACCAATGCGTTGGAGTTGGGCATCGACGTGGGCTCACTCGACGCCTGCATCCTCAACGGCTTCCCCGGGACCATCGCCTCGATGTGGCAGCAGGCGGGGCGGGCGGGTCGTGCGCAGCAGCGGTCGTTGGCGGTGTTGGTGGCGGGCGAGGACGCGTTGGACCAATGGTTCTGCGCCCATCCGGCCGAGTTGTTCGCCCGGTCCCCGGAGCCCGCGGTGGTGAACCCGTCGAACCCCTTCGTGCTCGACCCCCATGTGGCGTGCGCGGCGTTCGAACTGCCGTTGACCCACGACGACGACCGGTGGTGGGGCGACGACCTGGACGAGTCGATCACCCGCTTGGTGCGGGCCGACGTGCTGCGCCTGCGCAACGGCCGGGCCGTGTACGCCCGGCCGGAACGGCCTGCCGCTCAGGTGGGGCTGCGCACGGGGACCAACGAGGAGTACGGCATCGTGTCGGCCGAGGGGCAGTTGATCGGCACCGTCGACAAGAGCCGGGCCTTCTCGTCAGTGCACCCCGGCGCCGTGTACCTGCACCAGGGGCAGCACTACCGGGTGGAGCGGCTCGACCTGGAGGACCGCACAGCATGGGTGGAGCCGCTCGACCCCTCCGAGATCACCCAGGCCCGCACCGACACCGACATCCGCATCCTCGGTGAAGAGCGGGCGGTCACAGTGGGACGGGCCCGGCTGGCGGTGGGGCCGGTGGAGGTGACCGAGCGGGTCACCGGCTACCAGCGCAAGGACCTGCGCACCGGTGAGGTGCTGGGCGAGGAGCCCCTGGACCTGCCGCCGTCGGTGCTGCTGACGCGGGCGTTCTGGTACACCGTCGACGAGGGCGTGCTCTCCGACGCCGGCTTGGTGGCCGCCCAGGTGCCGGGCACCCTGCACGCGGCCGAGCACGCCGGAATCGGCATGCTGCCGCTGTTCACCATCTGCGACCGCTGGGACGTGGGCGGGGTGTCGACGGCGTTGCAGGCCGACACCATGCGCCCGACCATCGTCATCTACGACGGCTACCCCGGCGGGGCAGGGATCGCCGAGCTCGGCTTTGCGGCCGCCGAGCGGCACCTGGCGGCCACGCTGGAGGCCATCGAGGCGTGCCCGTGCGCCTCGGGGTGCCCGTCGTGCGTGCAGTCGCCCAAGTGCGGCAACCTCAACGACCCCTTGGACAAGGGCGGGGCAATTGCCTTCCTGCGCACGGTGTTGGCCCCGCCTCGAACCCGAGGCCGCTTCCGGCTCGGCGGGCGCGGCTGACCGGAGCGCTAGGAGGCGTCGTGCCCGACTTCGGCGGGCGGCCGGGCTCGGGAGCGAGACCGCCGCTGCGGTGCGTCGCCGCCGACGCCGAAGCGGTCCTCGGCGCTCACCTCGCCACGCGGTTCGGGAGCGACCGGGGTCAGCGCCTCGGCCTTTTCCGCCTTGTGCACCTCGCTGCGGATCCAGAGCACGTGCATGGCCAACACGGTGGCCAGCAAGCCCCCGGCAAGGAAGCCCAGCGACTGCAGCCGGCCTGCGACATCCTCGTTGTCCCCGAGTTCCAAGGCCGAGCCGCCCTCGCCGTCATCTCCTTCGCCTTCGCCGTCGCCTTCGCCTTGGCGAGCGCCGAACGGCAGTGTGGGGTCGAAGGTGCCGTCGTTCTCGCCCGCTTGCCGCCTCTGTCGCTCGGCCTGGGCCATGAGGCCGTCGAGGTCGGAAAGGTCGACCTTGCCGGACGAGGTCAGCGGCGGCAGTGACCGCCGTCCGCCGTTGGCCGACGAGCCGTCGCCGCCCGAGTCGGTTCCGCCGCCTGCACCGTTGTCGCCGGCCTGGCCGCTGTCGGTGTTACGGCCGTCGGTGCCGCCGCCGGAGCCGTCCCCGCTGCCGCCGTCGGGGGGCGGCGGGGTGCCAGGCGGCGGGGCGGGCACGTTGGCGCTGGTCTCGGTGTGGGCGGACGAGTTGGCGAACTTGGGGTCGGCAGCCCGACGCAGGGCGACGACCCGGTAGCGGTGCACGCCACCGGAGTAGGCCGTCGCCTCGTCGGTCACCGTCGGCTCCGCTGTGACTGCGTAACTCACCCAGCGGCCGTCGGGGGCCTGCTTCAGCACCTCGTAGCCGATGAGGTCGGGCTCGGTGTTGGGCGCCCACCTCACGGTGGTGACGCGGGTGTCCTTGTCGACGCTCGTGGTCACGCCTGTGGGTGCCGCCGGGGGCGCGTCGATCACGAATGTGGCGTTGTCGTACTTCGCCGAGGTGTCCTGGTCGAGCACGTTGTTGCGACCTTGGGCGGCAGCGCGGGCGGTATAGGTGCCGTTCCAGCGGAACGACAGCGCACCGGTGACGTCGACCGAATGCTGGTCGTGGGCGTTGCGCGAGAGCGGAGTCGGCGCGTCGGCGCCCGCCGGTGCGGCGAACGTGACCGACACGCTGTTCTGCAGCCGGCCCTCTGAGGTCGGCATGCTCACGGTGAGGCGGAACGCCACCTCGCTGGTGGCCAGCGTCTGGTTCTTGGCGGGCGAGTGCCAGGTGAAGTTCGGCGTGCCCGCGTGCGCGGGCGAGGCCGAGAGCACCAGGCTCCCCGCGGCGAGCAGGCAGGCGCCGAGGCCACGGAGGCGGCGGGCCGTCGTCATGCGGTGGTCTTGCTGCCCTTCGCCATGGTCGCCTTGATGATGATGCGCTGCTTGGCCGAGTGCTTGGGGTGGCAGCTGGTCAGGGTCAACGTGCTGGCGGCGACGTCGTTGGCCACCACGCTCGTGTCCTTGGGTGTGGTGATGAACGGCTCGCGGGTGATTTCGTAGGTGCACGAGCCGACCGGCGTCTCCAGGATGATGGTGTCGCCCGGCGCCAGGCGGTCGACGTTGGCGAACGGCTTGCCGTAGGTGGTGCGATGGCCCGCGATGGCGACGTTGCCCGCCTCGCACGGCAGCGGGGTGTGCGGGTAATGGCCGGCCCCGGCTCGCAGGGCGGCGGGCGTCACGCCTTCCACCACCACGACATCGACCCCCAGCTTGGGGATCTTGATGCGGGTGAGGGCGTCACCGACCTGTAGGGAGCCGTTGCGGTAGGCGTCCTTGAGCTTGGGGCTGGCGAACTGCCGGCCCAACTCGCTCTGCTTCCGGTCCTGGTAGAGGTTCGTGTAGAAGGGATAGCCCAGCATCCCGGCGGCGGCGACGATCAAGGCGATGGTGAGCGCGGGCAGCGCCCGCCGGGCCCAGCGGTGGGTGCGCAGGAAGCGGACCAGGACGTCCAACGAAGCGTCTCCTCACATCTCGGAACGAGGTTGAGCCCAGGGTAAACGAGGACCCCGGAGCATTTGCCCCGGGGTCCTCATTCGGTCGTACCGCTAGAGGGTGGACTAGCGGGTGGCCTTGGCGGTGGCCCGGCGGAGCACAACCGCCAGGCTGAGGAGGCCGGCACCGAGGAACGGCACCATCGGGAGGCCACCGGTGCGGGGCAGCTCCACCGGGGCGTCGCCACGGGGCAGCTCTTCGGGAACCTCGTCGACCTGGGCGGGCTTGCCGCCGACACCAGCCTCGGCGTGCGCCAGGGCCAGGCGGACGCCGGGGCTGTCCGACTCACCGCCGAGCAGCTCGGTGAGGCCCATCAGCAGGTCGACTCGCACGGCGTCGGCCACGGCAGTGGCGGAACCGTCTTCGTTGACCTTGGCGCTACCGGTGGCCAGGTAGATGCGGGACTCGAGCGGCGTGTTCTCGAGGATGCAGACGGCCCGGCCGTCGTCGCACACGTTGACCACAGGCTTCGACTGGGCAGGCAGCGAGCCGATGATGTCGTTGAGCTTCAGCAGGTCGGTCGGCTTGAGCACGATCTCGGTGAGGTCGAGCGAGTCGGTCAGCGTCGTGTTGAACTCGATCCGCACCAGAGCGGGATCGACCGTGGGCGTGGCCTTGCCGGTCGTGCGGTCGTAGACCGCTGTGGCCGTGGCCTCGCCGATGGTGATGGTCACCACGGGCTCGGTCGCAGGCAGGCCGTCCACCTGAGGCAGGGGAAGGATCTTGATGACCGCGCCCGCCGCAGTGGCGTTGGAGGTCACCGTGCCTGCGGCGGTGGTGACCGACGAGGTGGACTTGCCCAACGCGATGTCGAGGGTCTGGGTCTTGAGCACGCTCTCGACCAGGTCCTTGACGGTGGTGGTGGCGGGGCAAGCTGTCGCCAGGGTGGCGCACACCGGGTCGAGGACACCTGCGAGGGTGCCGCCGATGACGCCGGTGTCGACGGGCAGCTGCTGCACGACCAGTTCGGCGTCGAGCGACGCCTCGGCCACGGAGCCCTCGGCGGAAGCCGACGGAGCGCCGTCCTTGCCGGAGGCGGCGGCAGCGGAGCACACGAGGCCGACGTTGATGAAGTCGGGCAGCTCCTCGGCGAGGTCAGCCGGCTGGCACGACTTGGCCTTGGTCTCGCTGGTACCCGCAGTCGCCGTCGCCGTCTTGTCGGACCCGTAGGTGCCGACGACGGAGTCGATGGCGGCCACCGTGGTCGTGGCCTGCCCGATGCCGCGCGCCTTGGCGGCGCCGGTCGAGTTGGCCTGGGCCGCGCTCACGCCGAACGTGGCCTGCTTGCCGAGCACGGAGAGGTCGAGTGCGGAGCCGGCGGCGCTGCCCGAGAAGACCTCGGGAGAGTCCGCTTGTGCGGGTCCGGTGGCGACCGCACCTGCGAGTGCCGCCACACCCAACACCGCTGCGATCCGTCGGATCCTTGCCATTGATGCCTACCCTTCGTGTGCTTGGTCTGGGCCACCCTGGCCAGACCCGAATCAACTAGTCATGCGGATAGACGCACGACGCCACCGATGATGACGTGATCAGGACGTCGGTTTCCGGCCCCCCGACCTTGAGCGACTATCTACAAAAGACTAGTCCTCGACATAGCCTGTCACCTGCTCTTTCATCGAAATTTCCGGCAGATTTCGGCCCAGGAATCGGACATTCGTGACGGCCCGGTACGAAACGATCGCGGTAATCGACCGGCCCTCCCGCCGAGTCGCCACAGAAATTTTTTTCGGGTCGAGCCCGCGGGTGCGCAGGGCGGCTTCCCGAGCAGCCTCGGTGGTGGGCTCGACGGCTGCAGCCCGCGCCGCCTCGCGGGCTGCATGGACGACGAGCACCCGGTCCCGGGCCAACAGCCCGACCTGGGCGAGCAGGAACACCACGGCGAGCAGGATCGGCAGCACCAACGCCAACTCGACGGCGGCCTGGCCCGCCTCGTCAGGACTCGTCGCCCGCCGCCGGGTCACCTCGCCTTCCCCAGCACCTGGTCGAAGACGGCGTCGAACAGCTTGCCGACCCGGTCGGTCTTGCCCGCCCACTTGGTGACGAGCAGGGCGACGGCGGCCGCCCCGAGCAGGACGAGGGCGTATTCGGCGGCCGCCTGTCCCCGCTCGGAGCGGTCGGGGGGCGTGCGGGTGAGCCACCAGGACTGGACGGCGACAACGAGGGCGAGCATGGGCTCTTCCCCTTTCTCTGGAGTGTTCTCGGGTGTGGTCAGGGGCGCAACGCCAGGACGGCGTCGGCGATGAGTGGGGCCACGGCAAGGAGCGCGAAGGCCGGGAGGATGCAGAGCACCAGGGGGAAGAGGAGGGCCACGGGGAGCCGGCGGGCGGCCTGCTCGGCGGCGCGGCGCTGCCGCTCGCGGGCGTCGGCGGCCAGGCGTTCGAGCGCCTCGCCTACCGGTGAGCCGTAGCGCTCGCAGTCGGCCAAGGTGGCCGCCAACGGGCGCGCGGGCTCACCCGCCCGCTCGGGCAGTTCGTCGAGGGCGTCGGCGAAACGCCGCCCGCGTGTGGTCTGGTCGACGACCCGCGCCAACTCGGTGGCGAGCGGTCCGGTAGCGCGGCGAGCCACGGCGGCCACCGCGTGCGGGACCGTCATGCCTGCGCGCACCGCCAGCGACAGCAGATCGACCACTTCGGCCAGCTCGGCCTCGACGGCCTCCCGCCGTCGGCGGGCATGTCGACGTGTTTTGAGGTGCGGCCGCCCCAACACCACCGCGGCCGAGGCTGCGACGCCGAGTGGACCGAAGGCAACGGCCACCACGACGCCGACGCCGAGGGCGGCGACGGACAGGGCGGTGGCCCGAGGCGGGTCGCGGCCCCCGTGGGGATCGGGCGCCGGCAGGGGGATCGACCGTGTCGGCACGGGCCGCAGGTGGACGGCCACGGCGAGGACAAGCCCTGCCGTCGCCGCGGCCACGAGGAGGAACAGGAGGGTCACCGGCGGGCTCCGGCGGGTCGGGTGAGGCGGGCCATCCAGAGGCCACCGAGCCCGTCGAGCGACAGGCCTGCCAGCAGGCAGGCGACGCCCAACGGGGTTTCGAGCAGGAACCGGGCCGCCGGGCCGCCCGCCACGACCGTCACGAGGCAGACCACGAGGGGCGCGCCGGCGAGCACGGCAGCCGACGCCCGGGCCTGGGCCGAGAGCGACAGCGCCTCGTCCTGGGCGTCGAGGCGACGGCGGAGGGTGGCGGCCACCCCGTCGACCGCTCGGGCGGAAGCGCCGCCGGTTTCGATGGCCAGGCACAACGCCGCCACCGCCAGCAGGACGCCGGGGCGGGGGCACCGCCTTCCCCACCCCTCCAGGGCCTCGGACAACGGGATCCCGGCCGACGTCGCCCGCGCGACGACATGGAGGTCGTCACCCAGTCGCCCCGGGGTGGCTACCGCAGCGTCGGCCAACGCCTGCCGGAGCGACGCGCCGGATCGGAGCGAGCGGGCCACGGCGTCGAGCACGCCGGGCAGGGCAGCGTCGACCTTGCGCTCGCACCGGGTGCGCAGCGGACCGGCCGCCACGAACGGGGCAGAGCCCACAAGGGCAGCGGCGAGCAGTGCCAGTGCGGGTGGTGCCAGGACGGCGAGCGGGAGCACGCCCAACGCCGCGCCCCGCCAGAGGCGCCAGGCGGGATCGACCGGGAGGCCGCCCTCCTCGGCACGCCGGACGAACCAGCCCGGCACGGACGCTGCGACATGGACCGTGCGGCGCCACCGGGCGCGTGCCAGGCCGCGCAACAGGGCCGCGGCGGGGACGACGAGCGCGACCACGGCGATGCCCGTCCTCACGGCCGCGCCCTCCAAATGGTCCCGTTCACGCCGCCTCCTCGAAGGGCGGCACCGACACATCCCGCGGCGGACGAGTTGGCGGCGCGACCACAGCCGTCGGCCCGGCCAGGCGACGCACCCGGCACACGGCGGACTCGTCGGCTGCCGGCAGCACGGGCTCGCACACCTCGGTGACCGAGCGGCGGCCGTCGCGCCCGCGGGCCACGTGGACCACGAGGTCGACGGCGGCCAGCAGCTGCTCCCGCACCGCCTCGACAGGCAACCCCGTGCCCGCCAGCAGCGCCAGCGTCTCCACCCGCCGCAGCGCGTCGACGGGGCCGTTGGCGTGGCAGGTCGACAGCGACCCGTCGTGGCCGGTGTTCATGGCCTGGACCATGTCGAAGGCCTCGCTGCCCCGGACCTCGCCCACCACGATCCGGTCGGGGCGCATGCGCAGGGCGTTGCGCACCAGGTCGCGCACCGTCACCTCCCCGGCCCCTTCGGCGTTGGCGGGCCGCGCCTCGAGGCGCACCACGTGGTCGCACTGCAGGCGCAGTTCGGCGGCGTCCTCCACCGTCACCACTCGCTCCCCCGCCACCACCCCGGACGCCAGCGCCCCGAGCAGGCTGGTCTTGCCCGACGAGGTGGCCCCGGTGACCACGATGTTGCAACGGGCTGCCACCGCCCAGCGCAGGAACGCCGCCACAGGCGGCGGGCAGAAGTCGGCGATGCCGAGCGACGCGGCAGGGAAACGGCGCACGGTCAGGCACGGCCCGTCGACGGCCAGAGGCGGCAGCACGGCGTTGACCCGAGAGCCGTCGGGCAAGCGGGCGTCGACCAGTGGCGACGACCGGTCGGCCCGCAGGCCCAGCGGGGCCACGATCTTTTCCACCAGGTGGTGGATCTCGCCGTGCGACAGCCCCTCGGCCACCACGGCCAGCCGCCCCTCGCGCTCGACCCACACCCGGCCGTCGCCGTTGACGATCACCTCGCTCACCGATGCGTCGGCCAACAGCCGGTCGAGCCGCCCAAGCCCGTGCATGTCGGCCAGCACGTCGTCGACCACCCTTGCCACCTCCGCCGAGGGGAGCAGCGGCGCCTCTTCGACCACCAGTTCAGCGGGCGAGGCAACGGACGTTTCGGCCAACAGCCGTCGATGCACGCGTGCCCGCAGTTCGTCACGGGCAGCCCGGCTCACCGCAGCCCCCGCAGCGCACGGGCCAACGACCGCGGCACCCGCGTGGCCAACGTGCCGCCGTCGACGGCGCGCGCCACCAGCGGGTCGACGGGCACCCGGGCGACGACCGGCACCGTCACTGCCGCAGTGATGTCGTGGCCGGTCAGGCCGTGGCCTTTCTCGTCGACCACCACGACACCGGTCGGACGCACCAAGGAGTCGAGCGCCCGTCGCAGCCCCAGGAAACAGGGTCGCAGCACGAGCAGCGACACCGGCATGGCCGCAGCCACCGCCATGCCCAGCCCGCAGGACGGTGGGCCGCAGTCGACCACCACGTCGTCGCGGGCCAGCAAGGCCGCCACCAGCCGGTCGCTGGATCCCGAGCCGTTGCCCACCGGCAGCACCCGCAGGCCGCCGCCCGCGTCGATCAGCAGGCGGTCGAGGGCCTCGGGTTCGGCGTCGGGCGCGGCCAGCCAGTCGCGCACCCCGGGCCCGGCGGGCGGGGGCAGTCCCAACGCATGCGGGGCGTCGCCGCCCAAGTCGACGAGCACGGCGCCGCCGGGAGACGAGCGAGCTCGCAGCAATGCAAGTGCGGCAGCGATGACGGTGGTGCCGCTTCCACCCTTGGCCGACCAACAGGCGACCGCCATGTACGTCCCTCCGAAGGCGCGTCGAACGAGGCTTCGGGGGAGTTGGTGCGCCGAACATAGGCCCGCAGCGCGATCGCGCACAAGGGGTTTTACGCAGGGCGTCGCCGGGCACGGAGCCCGCATGTCCGCGTGGCTGCTCCTGAGCATTCCGGGGACGCTGCTGTTGCTCAGCGCCGTCCTGTTCCTGTCGGGCCAAGCCGAGGATCGCTTCCTGTCACCCCGGTCGCTGATCGTGGGGGCGACGAAGGCCCGCTGGAACTCGCCGGAGTACGCCGAGGCGTTCGTAGCCCGCCAGTTCGAGCGCCTGCTGCGCGATTACCAGCACTGACCACGCTTCCCTAGGCTCGCCGCCATGGAGGCGGCCTTCTTCGACCTGGACAAGACCGTCATCGCCAAAGCGTCGATGGTCGCCTTCGGCCGTCCCTTCTACAACGAGGGGCTCATCTCGCGGCGCCACGTGGCCCGGGCCATGTACGGCCAGCTCGTCTACATGCACCTCGGCGCGGGCGAGCAAAAGCTGGCCCGCATCCGCGAGTCGGTGCTTCGCCTGACCCGAGGGTGGGACCAGGAGCGGGTGCGGCGCATCGTGCGCGAAACCCTGGAGGAGACGGTCGAGCCCATCATCTACGCCGAGGCCGCCGAACTGATCGCCGAGCACCGGGCGGCGGGGCGGCGGGTGTTCATCATCTCGGCCTCGCCCGAGGAGATCGTGCAGCCGCTGGCCGAGTACCTGGGCGTCGACGAGGCCATCGCCAGCCGAGCCCAGGTGGACGCCGAGGGCCGCTACACCGGCGAGATGGCGTTCTACGCCTACGGCCCGTTCAAGGCCGACGCCATGCACGAGGTTGCCGAGCGCGAGGACATCGACCTGGCGGCGTCCTACGCCTACTCCGACTCCTACACCGACGCCCCCATGCTGGAGGTCGTCGGCCATCCCGTGGTGGTGAACCCCGACCGGGTGCTGCTCAAGCTGGCGCGGGAACGGGGGTGGGAGGTGCGCCACTTCACCCGGCCCGTCCCTCTGCGGACGCGGCGAGTGCCGACGCCGCCGCCGGGACCGACGGTCGCGCTCGGCGGCGTTGCCGCCGCTGCTGCCGGCGCCGCCTTGGTGTGGTGGCGGTGGCGAGGGGGCACGACGCCGCCCCCGCCGCCGACGCGGTGGGAGCGGGTTACTCGACGCGCAGCTTCTTGGCAGCTACCGCACCGAGGGCCACGAGGATGAGCAGCAGGAAAAGCTTCTTCATGGCCGCGCACGCTACCCCGCTCTGACAGCCTTCCCTACCTCGACTGCGCAGTAGCGTCGCCGGTCGGAGGTGTCCGGGCACCTGGTGGGCTCCCCCGCCTTCAAAGCGGGTGGTCGTAGTGACCCTGCGACGGCGGGTTCGATTCCCGTCCACCTCCGCTCAGTCCGATTTACGGTGTCCCCCGTGCAACTCACGGTGCTTGTGCAGGGCTGGTACGAGTCGAGCGAAGAGTTCGCGCAGGTCGCGGCGGTTGCCGAACGCCTCCGCGACCACCTCGGCGGTGGCGAGATGGCACGGCTGGTGACCGAGTTGAACCAGCCCGGTGCGTCGAGCGCCCTTATTCAGCGGACCTTCCTGCAGTTCGCTCGAGACCTTGGCTTTCGCGACGAATCGAAAGGCTTGTTCGCCGAGTACGACAACTCCGCCCTCCGTCCTGACTACTTCATGCCGCTCGGAGCTACTGGGATCCTTATGGAAGTCGAACGAGGCAAGACCACGATCAACAACATGGACCTGCTCGATTTCTGGAAGTGCCATCTCTGCGAACACGCGCAGTATCTGTTCCTGCTCGTCCCGACGGCCCTTCGTCAGAATCCTGTGGCCCGCCCTCGGAACGAGTACATCGCGGTAACACGCCGCCTGAGAACCTTCTTCGTCCCCCGGAATTACACCAACGTGCGGGGTGCGTTCGTCTTCGGGTACTGACGCTCACACGGTGAGCAGGTCGCGGGCTCCCGTGTCGCTGGAGGGATGGCGCAGCTTCGACATGGCACGCGCCTCGATCTGGCGGATGCGCTCCCGGGTGAGGTTGAAGTGCTCGCCCACCTCTTCGAGCGTGCGGGGCTCGCCCCGGTCGAGGCCGAAGCGCAGCCGCAGGATCTCGCGCTCGCGGTCGTCGAGCGGGTCGAGCAGGCGGGCGATCTCCTCGCGCAACAAGGCGGCGGCGGCCATCTCGAACGGCGATTCGGCGGCCCGGTCCTCGACCACGTCGCCCAGCTCGGCGTCGCCGTCTTCCCGCAAGGGCTCCGACAGCGACAACGGCTCGGCGGCAAAACGCAGCGCCTCGGTGACCTTGTCCTCGGGCATCTCGACCTCCACTGACAGCTCAGTCAGCGTGGCGGGACGGCCCAGCTTCAGCTCCAAACGGGAGCGGGCTTTTTGCAGCCGGGCCAACGTGTCGCCCGCGTGGACGGGCAGGCGAATGGTGCGGCCGGTGTTGGCGATGCCGCGGGTGATGGCCTGGCGAATCCACCAGGTGGCGTAGGTCGAGAACTTGAAGCCTTTGCGCCAGTCGAACTTCTCGACTGCGTGCATGAGGCCGAGGTTGCCCTCTTGGATCAGGTCGAGCAGCGGCAGGCCGGACGCCTGGTACTTCTTGGCGATGGACACGACCAGCCGCAGGTTGGACTGCACGAATGCCCGCTGGGCGTCGTCGCCGGCCTGCACCTGACGTCGCAGCTCACGGCGGCGGGCGGCGGGGATGTCCTTGCCCCTCTTCTCCACTTCGGCCCGGGCGGCATTGCCGGCTTCGATGGCCTGGGCGAGGCGAACCTCATCGTCCTTGGTGAGCAGTGCGTACTGCCCGATGTCCGTGAGGTAGAGGCGAACGAGGTCTTCCTCGTCGCGCTCCACACGCTCCTTCGCCAAGTTCCGAACCCTTTGCTTCCAGCAGCCGTGGATGGGGTCGCACTGTCACCATAACGGGGCCGTCAAGATGCCCCGCCGGTACGTTCTGACCCCTTCCAGCCCCTTTCTTCCTGTCCAACGGGTTCGACGGGAGGGACATGACCTCCTTCCGGTAGCGTCCGGGGCCGTGACGGGCGACGACGGGGTCACGCTGGTGACGCTGGCCTTCGAGGCGGCCGACGCCGATCGGCTGGCCGCCGTACTGGCGCGCTACGTGGTGCTGAGCCGGTCGCACGAGGGCTGCCGCAACATCGACCTGTGCCACTCGGCGCTGCGGCCCGAGCGCTTCGTGATCATCGAGAAGTGGGAGTCGTCGGAGGCCCAACGAGCCCACCTCGACTCGCCCGAGTTCGCCGCCTTGGCGCGTGCGTGCGAGGGGTTGCTGGCGAAGCCCCCCGACATCGACCTACTCGACGGGGTGTCGGCTCACGACTTGGCGTAACGGGCGGCCGTCGTCTCGGCGCAGGCGGCGTCGAGGTCGGCCCACGTCAGCCGTTCGGCCGACCACAGCCGCTCGAACACCCGGTCGGCGGTGTCGGTAAAGCCGTGGCGGTTGCGGAAGTGGTAGAGCCGGCGGGCCTTCTGCGGGAAGTAGCCCGCCCGCTGGCACCGGCCCACGGCGTAGGCGTCCCACGCGGTGTGCTGCTGGAGGGTGAGCTCGTCGTCGACGGGGGCGTCGGCAAAGGCGGGGTCGAGGCGATCGGCCGCTCGGAACAACAGGCGGCCCACCACGTCGACCACCGAACGGTCGCTCAACGTGCGCGGCACCTTGGCGTTCTCGAAGGCGCCGCCTTGCACGGCGATGGTGACGGGCTCGAGCGACGTGAGCTGCGACCGGCCCAAGGGCACCCGCTCGTCGACCTCGACGCGCACCTCGGCATCGGCGGGCAGGCCGACCCGGTCGGCGACCTCGGCCACCAACTCGGCGATGCGACCGGCGTCGAAGTCGACGAGGCTGAACGTCTCGGGGGTGACGACGACGCGAGCCACCGGATCAGCGGGCGTCGGCTTCGGCCCGGGCCTGCCGGGAAAGCTCGGAGATCTCGTCGACCTCGTCGGTGGTGAAGCCCGCCATCTCCCGGAACCGGCGGGCCAGCTTCACCGGGCTGTCGTCCTCGTCGCCCCGGAAGCCTCCGGCCGAGAACAGCTTGTCGACCACCCTCTGGAACTCCAAGGCGCGAGCCCGTCGTTCAGGGGCGTCGGCGGTGAGCCGGCGCAGCCAGTCGGAGCCCATCTTCACGTGGGTGACCTCGTCGGCCAGCATCCAGTCCTCGCAGAACTCGAGCACGGGGTCGTCGGTGGCCTGGCCGTAGTCGCGCATGGTGTTGAAGACGTCGATGGCGAGTCCTTCGAGGGCACGGTTCACGCCGGTGAGCCGCAGCACGGGGTCGGGGTTGCAGGCCGCTTCGAAGAGGATGACGTTCTCGGCGTACTCCCCCACCTCGGTGCCCATCCAGTCGCCCAGCTTCACCGAGATCTCACAGTGGCGGGCTTCGTCCCAGCACTGCCGGGCCATGTCGAGCTTGAGTTCGAAGGGGGCGTCGGGGCCGACCTCGAAGTCCCAACAGGTGCGGCCCGCGCCTTCGAGCGCCTGGATCTCGCCGGTGAAGATGGCATGCATCATCGCCCGCGCTGCGTCGGGTGACTCGTGTCGTTCGGGCTTGAGCTGCACGCCCGGCCGGCGCTTCCCGCCAGGTTCGCGGGGGACCTGCCGGGGGTCGCTGAACCGGTCCTCGGTGCTGAGCCGCACGAACCGTTCGTCACGGGCCAGCTCGGTTGCCTGCATGTGCCGCTTCATTTAGCCGATGCTCCCCGGTCCGACGATGCCGCCTGCGCGCACCAGGATGGCTTCGAGCCGGGCCTGGTGGGCGGCGGCCCGCTGCACTTCTTCCTCGTTCTCGATCAACGACTGCAGCAGCATCTCGCCGTCGCGCCAGTCGTCGAACTCGTCGTCGAGGGCGTGGCGCAACGAACGGATGGTGGGGGCGTCGGTGATCTGCGAGGTGTTGTTGAGGTGGTGCGTGTAGGCCGCGATCTTGTGCGGGATCAGCACTCGGTAGACCCCGACGAGCTTCTCGATGGTCTGATCGGGCGCTTCCGGCTCGGTCATGGCGTCGAAGAACGCCACCACGTCGTCGTTGGCGGGCTGGGTGAGCCGCTCGGGGTTCATCTCCCGCAGCTCGGGCAGGCGCTTGTGCCACAGCTCGGCGTGCCAGGCGTGCTTGTAGGTGTGGGTGCCGAGGCGCATCTTCACGTCGAGTTCGGGCACGGTGGCGATCCAGCCTCCGAGCGCCTCGAACAGGCGCATCTCCACCCACTTGTAGTTGCCGACGCGCCGGGCCGACTCCTCGACGGTGAAGGCCCCGGGCAGCTCCCGCCGGTCCCAGGGGGCGAAGGCGGGGCGAGGCTTCGTGGCATCGGCCATTTGGTCATTCTGGCGCAGTCTCGGCTACGGCGACGCCTCCGAGGATGAGCACGGCGCCGACCAGCGCCAGCGCCGCAAGGCCTTCGCCGGTGGCGTAGCCGAGCACGGCCGCGCTCACCGGTTCCATCATCAGCAGCAACGAGGTGCGGGTGGGGCCGACCCGGCGCTGGCCGTAGACCTGGAGGACGAAGGCCACGGCCGACGCGGTCACGCCGGTGTAGGCGGCCGCCGCCCATGCCCGGGCGGTGAGGTCGAGCCCGCCGATGGCCAGGCAGACGAGGCCGACGAAGGCCAGCTGCACGGCGGTCAGCGCCATGGTGTCGAAGCGGGGCGACAGTTCCGACAGCAGCAGGATGTGCACGGCGAAGGCAAAGGCGCAGCCGAGGGTGAGCGCCTCGCCGCGGCCGAAGCCGATGTCGGTGGCGCCGGTCAGGAAGAACAAGCCGACGGCCGCCAGGACGACGCCCGCCGCCACCCGACGCGACGGCGGCCGGCGCAGCACGACGGCCGCCAACACCGGCACGATCACTACCAGCAGGTAGGTGACGAAGGCCGACACCGAGGCCGTCGTGTACTGCAAGCCGATGGTCTGGAACAGGTACCCGACCAGGAGGGCGACGCCGCACAGCAGCCCCGCCTTGGTGCGACCGGGCTGGCGCGGTGCCCGCAGCGCGAACGGCGCCAGCGCCACCGCCCCGATGAGGAAGCGGACGGCGAGGAAGGGGACGGGCTCCACGTGGCGCACGGCGTCCTGCACCACCACGAACGTGGTTCCGAACAGCACGCCCGCGGCGGCGACGGCGAGGTGGGCGCGCACGTGCATCGGCGCATCAGCTTGCCCCGCGCTGGGTGGGTGAAGCGACGACAGAGACGGGACACCCAGGCCTATAGGTAAAGGCCGCAAAGTGCGGATCGAGAAAGCGATGCATGGACACCAGCCCGTACCCGAACGAATCGACCGTCATCTACGCCCAAGTTGTTGTCCACTGCCATGAGCGTTCGCGCCATACCGCAAGGACGGTGGCGGCGCTCGCCATGTTCGTCCGGGCAGTAGCGCTTGCGGCGTCCTACCTGTAGCCGTTGGTGATCGGCACTCGGCGGTCCTTGCCGAACGCCTTCTGCGTGACGCGCACGCCGGGCGGCATCTGCCGCCGCTTGTACTCGGCCCGGTCGACCATGGCCACGATGCGCCGCACCAGCGCGCCGTCGAAGCCCGCTTCCTCCAGGTCGCCCGCGGTGAGGTCGCCTTCGACGTAGCCCTCCAGGATGGGGTCGAGCACTTCGTAGGGCGGCAGGCTCTGGTCGTCGCGCTGGCCGGGCCGAAGCTCGGCCGACGGCGGCTTGTCGAGCACCGCCTCGGGGATGACCTCGCCCCCCTCGTTGCGGTAGCGGCACAACTCGTACACCAGTGTTTTGGGCACGTCCTTGATGACGGCGAAGCCCCCTGCGCTGTCGCCGTAGAGCGTCGAGTAACCGACGGCCAGCTCGCTCTTGTTGCCGGTGGTGAGCACCAGCCAGCCGAACTTGTTGGAGAGCGCCATGAGCAGCACGCCCCGCACGCGCGACTGGATGTTCTCTTCGGTGAGGTCCTCGTCGCGCCCTGCGAACGACGGCGCCAGCATGTCGACCAGCGCAGCGTGGGCGGGCTCGATGGGGATGACCCTGTAGTCGATGCCCAACCGCTCGGCCATGGCCTGGGCGTCGTCGAGGCTGCCTTGGCTGGAGTACCGCGACGGCATCGACACGCCGTGCACGTGGTCGGCGCCGAGGGCGTCGACGGCGACGGCCGCCACCAACGACGAGTCGATGCCACCGGACAACCCGATGACCACGTCGGTGAAGCCGTTCTTGTGCACGTAGTCGCGAGTGCCGAGCACCAACGCCTCGTACACCTCGGCGGCGGGCCGCAACGGCTCGACGCGGGCAGGCAGGCGCTCGTCGTCGTTGGCCAGCGCCGTCTCGGTGACCATGACCGTGGGCAGCGCCGGCGCACTGGCGCGGCCGCGGGGGTCGAGCAGTCGCTTGCGGAAGACGGGACGCACGTCGAGGTCGACGATCAGATCGTGCTCGACGAACTGCGGCGCGGAAGCCACTAGCTCACCGTGCTCGTCGTAGACGAGGGAGCCGCCGTCGAAGACGAGCTCGTCCTGCCCGCCCACCTGGTTGACGTAGACGAGCGCAACCGAGGCGTCGGCCGCCCGGGTGGCGAGCATGCGCATGCGGTCGCCCACGCGACCGGCGTGGTACGGCGAGGCGTTGATGTTCAAGATGAGCTCGGCGCCGCCCGCCGCTTGTTCGGCGATGGGGCCCGACGGGCTCCAACTGTCCTCGCACACCGAGATGCCGCAACGCACGCCCGCGATGGTGAACAAGGTGGGCGTGCGCGTGCCCGCCGTGAAATAACGCTGTTCGTCGAAGACGGCGTAGTTGGGCAGCAAGCGCTTGTGGTAAACGCCCTGCACGGCCCCGTTGGCCAGCACGGCCGCCGCGTTGTGGAGGTCGCGGTCGTAGTCGACGAAGCCCACGATCGCCGCGGTGCGGCCGGTGCGCGCCGCCAGCTTGGCCAGGGCCTCTTGGTTGTCGGCCACGAAGCCCGACTTCAGCAGCAGGTCCTCGGGCGGGTACCCGGTGATGGCGAGTTCGGGGAACACCGCCACGTCGGCCCCCGCCGCCTCCGCCCGCTCCAAGGCGGCAAGGATGCAGGCGACGTTGCCGTCGAGGTCGCCCACCACGGTGTTGATCTGGCAGGCGGCAATGCGGATGCGGGGCACGAAACCAGCGTACTTAGGGTCGCTGGGACCGCAGGAGGTCGCGGATCTCGGCCAGCAGCACGGCCTCGTCGGAGGGCGGCGGCGCGTCGTCGGCCGGGAGGTCGGTGGTGGCCCGCAGCTTCTGCGCCTTCGACGCCGCCTTCAGCACCAGAAACATGACCAGGGCCACGACGACGAACGAGAAGACGGTGTTGAGGAACTTGCCGTAGGCGACTTGGCCGTCGCCGACCTCGATCACCAGCCGGCTGAAGTCGGGCTGGCCGCCGGCGGCGGCAATGAGCGGCGTGACCACGTCGGCCACGAGCGAGGCGACCACCGCCCCGAAAGCCACGCCGAGGATCACGGCGGTGGCCAGGTCGAGCAGGTTCCCGCGGAACAGGAAGTTCTTGAACTCTTTGAGCATGGGCGATGTCTACCCGCCGTCACCGAAGTTGCGTAGGAATCGACGCGGAAAACGGCGCGTTTCCTACGCAACTTCGGGGTGGGGCGCGACGAAGGGGCCAGCGCTCAGCGCCGGCCCCTTCGTGTGCGTAGTTCTCAGCTTGTGGTGAGGGCCGAGCAGCAGGTCTCGGTGATGAGGCGGGTCACCACGTAGGGATCGCAGTTGGCGTTGGGCCGGCGGTCCTCGATGTAGCCCTTCTTGTCGACCTCGACCTGCCACGGGATGCGCACCGACGCACCGCGGTCGGAGACGCCGTAGCTGAACTCGGTCCACGGGGCGGTTTCGTGGAGGCCGGTCAGCCGGTGCTCGATGTCGGCGCCGTAGTTGGCCACGTGCTCGTCAGCCCGCTTCCCGAGCGCCTCGCACGCCGTGATGATGGCGTCGTATGTCTCGCGCATGGCCTTGGTCGAGAAGTTGGTGTGCGCACCGGCGCCGTTCCAGTCGCCCTTGACCGGCTTGGGGTCGACGGTGGCGGTGATGCCGAACTCCTCGGCCGTGCGGTAGAGCAGCCAACGGGACATCCAGAGTTGGTCGGACACCTCGAGGGGCGACAGCGGCCCCACCTGGAACTCCCACTGGCCGGGCATGACCTCGGCGTTGATGCCCGACAGCGAGATGCCGGCGGCCAAGCAGTTCTCCAGGTGGGCCTCGACGACCTCACGGCCGAAGACCTCGTCGGCGCCCACGCCGCAGTAGTAGAAGCCCTGCGGGGCGGGGAAGCCGCCGCCCTCGGGGAACCCGAGCGGCCGGCCGGCCTTGAAGAACGTGTACTCCTGCTCGATGCCGAACAGCGGCTCCTGGTCGCCGAACTGCTCGGCGACCGGCCGCAGCTTGGCCCGGGTGTTGGTGGCGTGCGGCGTCATGTCGGGCAGCAGCACCTCGCACATCACGAGGATGGCGTCGCCGCCCCGGATGGGATCGGCGAACGTGGCCACCGGCTGCAGCACGCAGTCGGAGTTGCGCCCCGGCGCCTGGTTGGTGCTGGAGCCGTCGAAGCCCCAGATGGGAGGTTCGGCGCCGTCGGCCAGAACCTTGGTCTTCGACCGCAAGCGTGCGGTCGGCTCCGTCCCGTCGATCCAGATGTACTCGGCCAAGTAGCTCACGGTTCTGTCCCTTTGCCCTCGCGGTGTTGCACCGACTGTGCCACGAGAGGCTCGCAGCGTGCAGTTTCACAACGGTTCCACTTGTGTGAACAGATTGTGAACGGGGGCGGAAACGGCAGATTCCCTGTCACCATGGGCAGCGTGGAACGCCAACAGGACTACGTGCTGCGGACCGTCGAAGAACGAGGCATCCGCTACATCCAACTGTGGTTCACCGACGTCCTCGGCATCCCCAAGACCTTCAGCATCACGCCTGCCGAACTGGAGAACGCCCTCGAAGAGGGCATGACCTTCGACGGCTCGGCCATCGACGGCTTCTCCCGCGTGCAGGAGAGCGACGTGCTGGCTCGGCCCGACGCCAAGACGTTCCAGATCCTCCACGGCGTCGACGGCGCGGCGGCGGGCGCTCGGGTGTTCTGCGACATCTTGAACCTCGACGGCACGCCGTTCGAAGGGTGCCCTCGGCATGTGCTGCGCCGAGCCATGGAACGGGCTCGGGAGAAGGGCTTCGCCTACTACGCGGCGCCCGAGCTGGAGTACTTCTACTTCGCCGACGGCGAGGCGGGCAGCGTGCCCAAGCCGCTCGACCACGGCTCGTACTTCGAGCTGACGGCGGCCGACAAGGCAGGCGCGCTGCGCACCCAGACGGTACTGATGCTGGAGGACATGGGCATCCCCGTGGAGTACGCCCAGCACGAGGACGCGCCCAGCCAGCACGAGATCGACCTGCGCCACACCGACGCACTGACCATGGCCGACACGGTGATGACGGTGCGCCAGGTGGTGAAGGAGATCGCCTCGGCCAACGGCGTGCGGGCCACGTTCATGCCCAAGCCGCTCACCGGCGAGCAGGGCTCGGGCATGCACACCCACTTCTCGCTGTTCGAGGCCGACGAGCCGGCGTTCTACGACCCGGGTGACGAGAACAACCTGTCGAAGGTCGGCAAGGGATTCATCGCAGGCCTGCTCACCCACGCCCGGGAGATCACCGCCGTCACCAACCAGTGGGTGAACTCCTACAAGCGGTTGGTGGTCGGCTACGAGGCGCCGGTGTACGTGTCGTGGGCCCGCAACAACCGATCGGCGCTGATCCGGGTGCCGATCGCCAAGACGGGCAAGACCGAGTCGACCCGCATCGAGTACCGAGCCCCTGACGGCGCCTGCAACCCCTACCTGGCCTTCGCCGTGGTGCTGGCCGCCGGGCTCAAGGGCATCGAGGAGGGCTACGACCTGCCCCCCGAGGCGGCCGCCAACCTCTACGAGATGTCGCCGTCGGAACTGGTGGCGGCGGGCATCCCGTCGCTGCCCGGGTCGCTGTCGGAGGCGTTGGCCGAGATGGAGCGCTCCGAGCTGGTGGCCGAGGCGTTGGGCGAGCACGTCTTCGAGTGGTTCCTGCGCAACAAGCGGGCCGAGTGGGCGGACTACAAGGCCCAGGTCAGCCAGTTCGAGATCGACCGCTACCTGCCGATGCTCTAGGGGGACCATGGAACCGCTCCTGCTCTTCCCCGACCCGCCGCCGCCGGTGCTGGCCCAGTCGCTCGACTTGGGCGGGTACCCGTGGAAGGCGGCCATGACGGCGGAAGAGGCTGCCCACATCGAGCCCGACGACGGCTGGTCGGGCGCCGTGGTGTGCGCGGACGAGGACCCCGAAGGTGCCTTCGCCTTCTGCCGGGCACTGCGCAAGCGCGACCTGCCCATGGAGCCGGTGCTGCTGTTGGTGTCGGGCCTCCAGCTTCCCGACCTGGAGCTGCGTGAAGACCTCTTCGACGACTTCTGCCTGTCGCCGTTCCAGCCCCGCGAGCTCGAAGCCCGGCTGAAGCACCTGTTCTGGCGGACCGGCCGCGGCACCCGGCCCGAGCTCGTCGAATACGGCCCGTTGGTGCTGAACCTGGAGACGTACCAGGCGGGCATCGGCGGGCGCCCGCTCGACCTCACCTACATGGAGTACGAGCTGCTGAAGTTCCTCGCAACGCACCCGGGCAAGGTCTTCACCCGGGAGACGTTGCTGTCGCGGGTGTGGGGCTACGAGTACTACGGCGGCGCCCGCACGGTCGACGTCCACGTGCGGCGGCTGCGGGCCAAGCTCGGCGAGGAGCACGCCAACTTGATCTCGACGGTGCGCTCGGTCGGCTACCGCTTCGGCCAACCCCGCTGGAGCCTGTAGCTCCACTCCCGAGTACATAGCCGGCGAGATTCGCCGGCTATGTACTCGAACTGGTCAGTAGTTGAGGTCGACGAGCTCGGAGCCCTCGTGGTCGTCTTCCACCGTCTTCTTCAGCCACCAGCCCATGAGGGCGGTGATGAGGGCGGCCGTCATAAGGAAGGCCACGGGCAGTACCACCAGGATCACGAGGGCGAGGATCAGGGCACCGGTCACGCCGACATCATCGCCCGAGGTGGGCCCATGCCTCCACCTCGACCCGAGCGCCCGCAGGCAGGGCAGCCACGCCGATGGTGGAGCGAGCGGGCCGATGGTCGCCGAAGGCCGCCACGTACGCCTCGTTCATGGCGTCGAAGTCGCCCATGTCGACCAGGAACACGGTCGTCTTCACCACGTCGGCCAGCGAGGCGCCCTGAGACTCCAGCAACTCCCGCACCTGTGAGATGGCGGCGGTGGTCTGCGCGGGGATGTCGCCCGCATCGGGCTTGATCTGGCCGGAGGTCACCACCCACTCGCCCGCTCGCACCACCGGGCTGTAGGGACCGAGGGGCTTGGTCATGTAGTTCTCCTTCGGGAAAGGGGCCAGTCTGGCCCGAGGCCGTCGGCCCGCCAAGCAGCGGCGGACACGGCGGCGAACACGGCGTCGGAACCGTTGACCGACGGGCCGGGCGTGCGGTCGATCTCGACCTCGATCGGCGGCGTGTCCTTGGCCCGCAGGATGCCGAACGAACGGATGGTGAGGTCGTGGACCTCGCCCTGCTCATCGACGGCGATGCCCTCCGTGCGCACCCACCCCAGCGCCATGTGGGCCGCCCCGATGCAGTACGAGCGAAGCACCACGTCGTCGAGCGGGTCGCCGCACGCCACTCGCACCCGCACGCCTTCGTCGGTGACGACGGCTTCGGCGCGGGCGCCGTTGGGCGCGGTGACCTCGAGGCGCTTGGCCGCCGCCGCCACAAGGACAGCGGCTTCAGCCCAACCGGCGGCGCGCACGTGCGCCGAGGTGGGCGGGCCGACAACGTCGGCCTCTTCGACCCGCAGCCCGGGGGCCACCGAGGCAATGGCCGCGGCGATGCCCGGCGTGCGGGCCACACGCAGGACGCCGGTGCCGTCGGCGTTGGCACCGCCCGCGACGGGCGGGCGCTTGGGGCCGAGGCGCACCACGTCCTCGCGCGACAACAGCACGCGCACCGGCTTGCCAAGTTCGTCGGCCAAGGCCCGAGCGGCGGCGGGCGCGGGCGAGTCGGCCTTGCCGCCGAAGGCGCCGCCATTGGCGAGCGGCGTGTAGGGCTCGCCGCCCGGCACGCACCACGACGCGTCGGGCTCCAGGTAGGCGGGCTCCACCCAGGTGGTGCGCAGGGCCACGTCCCAGTCGCCGGGCGGCAGGTCGAGCGGGTGGCGGACGTCGATGGTGGTGCGGCGCCCTTGCACCTTGCCCGCCTTGGCCCGCGCCTCGGCAAGCGTCTCGCCCACCGCCCAGCCGCCGCGGCCGTCGGGCACGGCGAACAGGGCGTCGTCGGGTGCGGTGTCGTCGGCGAAGCCGCCCGCCCCCAACGCCACCTCGGGCGCCACCCGCTGGGGCACGCCGCCCTCGATGGCGGCCCGAGCCGACGCCGCGTCGAGGTCGCGTTCGGGGAACGTCTCGCCCACCCGGGCCGCGGCCTCGAGAATGGTGCGCCACCCCGTGCAGCGGCACAGGTGGGCCAGCAGGTCGCCGCCCGCTGTGAGGCGCACGATGATGCCCGGCGTGCAGAAGCCGCACTGGCTGGCACCGGTGGCGCAGAAGGCGTCGGCCCACTGCTGCCTCGTCTCCGGCGGCAGTCCGTCGAGGGTGGTGACCTGGCGGCCCGCGATGCGCCGGGCGGGGGTCACGCACGCCACCCGCGGCGCCCCGTCGACCAGCACCGTGCAGCAACCGCACTGGCCTTGCGGGCTGCAGCCGTCCTTGGGCGAGCGCACGCCCAGGCGGTCGCGCAACACCTCCAGCAGCGACGAGCCGTCGTCGTCGACCTCCACTTGTTGGCCGTCGAGCTGAAACTGGAAGGGCACGGAGGGAGGATAGGTTGGCCTCGTGGCCCTCGAAGTCAGCCGTCGCACGTTCCTGCTCGCGTCAGCGGGCCTCGCCGTGGCCGCCGCCTGCCGAGACGGCGGCAGCGACATCGACGTGGACGCCGACCCCGGCAAGCGACTCACTAACCCGTCGTTGGTGCTCGCCTCCTACGTGCACGTAGCCGGCATCGACCAGCGGGTGGCATTGGCACTGTTGGAGGGCAACGGGCCGGCGCACCCGACCGGCCCCATCGAGGTGGCCTTCAAGGCGCCCGACGGGAAATTGACGGCACCGGTACGAGCCGACGTGCACGAGGACGGCATCTCGTTGCCGTACTTCCCGGTGACACACCGTTTTGCCGTGCCCGGCATCCACGAAGCGGTGGTGACGCACGGCGGGCGAACCCTCACCGCGGCCATCAACGTGAGCACGCCCGAGGGCATGCCCATGCCCTACGAGGGCAAGCCGTTGTTGAGCGTGCCCACGCCCACGGCCGCCGACCCCAAGGGCGTGCAGCCCATCTGCACTGCCGACCCCGTGTGCCCGCTGCACGAGATCAGCCTCGACGCCGCACTGGCCGAGAAGCGGCCCATCGCCCTGCTGTTCTCCACCCCGGCGCGGTGCAAGTCGCGCCTGTGCGGGCCGGTGCTGCAGAACCTGCTCGTGCACCACGACGCCTTCAAGGACCGGGTGCGCTTCATCCACGTCGACATCTACGCCCAGCCCAACAGCGAGAAGCTGGCCCCCGCCGTCGAGGCCTACAAGCTGCCGGGCGAGCCGTTCCTCTTCCTGGCCGACGCCGCGGGCATCGTGCGCACCCGCCTCGACAACGCCTTTGACCGCACCGAAGTGCGCGACGCCCTCAACCGACTGGTGGGCTGACTAGCTGAACGACTGGCCGCAGCCGCAGCTGCGCTGGGCGTTGGGGTTGTCGATGGCGAACCCCGCGCCCTGGAGGCCGTCCTTGAAGTCGAGGGTGGCGCCGGTCAGCAGTTGGGCGCTGGCCGGGTCGACGACGACCTTGACGGCACCGAAGCTCGACGAGATGTCGTCGTCGGCGATCTCGGTGTCGAAGAACATCTCGTAGCTGTAGCCGGAGCACCCGCCGGGGCGGACGGCGACACGCAGCGCGAGGTCGGCGTTGCCCTCCTGGGCGATCAGGTCGGCCACCTTGGTCACCGCGGTCTCGGTAAGGGTGATCGGGCTCGGGACCGTCTCGGTGGTGCTCACAGGGAATTGCCTCCTCGAACGAATGCGAATGTCAGTCTACCGGGCGACCAAGTCGACTTGGCACGGGTCACGGTCGGCGAGGGTGGCGAACCGGGCCACGTCGACCTCTCCGAGAACCTCGACCATGCCTTCGACTATTCCCCGGTGCAGGTGGCAGACCAGCTCGGGGAACGCCTCGGCCAGCTCCCGGTAGGGGCAGCGGGTGAAGGCGACGGTGGCGGTGCGGCCGTCGTGGCCCACGGCGGGATCGAACCCCAGGTCGGCCAGTTCGTCGGTCACGGCGGCGACGCACGACGGGGCGTCGGCCCGCTGGATGCCCGCGTGGCGGCCGTGCACCCGTCCTGCCTCGGCCACGGCCACCGACTGGGGGTCGAGGGCGGCGGCCAGGTTGGCCAGCAGGCCCGCCAGCAGGGGGAAGGCGGGCGGCTCCAAGCCGAGGGAGGGGGCGTCGGCGGCGGGAGCGTAGAGGTGCTGCGGGCGGCCGACGGTGCCCCGGTTGACGACCTCGACGTGCAGAAGGCCGGCGTCGCGCATCTTCTCCAGGTGGGGCCGCACCGTGTTGGGGTGCAGGCCGAGGCGCTCGGCGATCTCGGCCGTCGACAGGGCCACCGCCGAGCGGGCCAGTTCGAGGTAGATGGCGTAGCGGGTGTCGTCGCCCAGCGCCTTGAACACCGGGAGCCGATCCATCGACAGGAATATACCAGGCAGATTCCTTGTAAACTCAGTACGTGGAAGCTGCCGTGCGTCGTGCCCTGGTCGATGTGATCGACCCCGAGCTGGGCGACAACGTGGTGGCACTGGGCATGGTCCACCGGGTCGACGTCGACGAGGCCACCGGCGACGTCGACGTGACGCTGGCGTTGACGACGGCCGGCTGCCCGCTTCGGGCGCAACTGATGCGAGACGTACGCGAGCGGGTGGGCGCCGTCGAGGGCGTGGGCGAGGTGCGGGTGCACTTCGGTGAGATGACCCCTGAGCAGAAGCGTTCGTTGATGCAGCGGGCCCGGTGGAAGGCGCGTGAGAACGCGGTCGACACCGACATCCCGGCCACGACGCGGGTGCTGGCCATCTCCTCGGGCAAGGGCGGCGTGGGCAAGTCGTCGGTGACGTCGAACCTGGCCGTGCAGCTGGCGATGCGGGGGCTGACGGTCGGCGTGCTCGACGCCGACATCGGCGGGTTCTCCATCCCCCGCATGCTCGGCCTGGAGGGTCGGGTCGCCGCCGTCGACGGCAAGATGCTCCCGCTGGAGAAGCCGGTGGGCGCCGGGTTGTTGAAGGTCGTGTCGATGGGGTCGATCGAAGGGTCGGCCGAGGACCAGGCGGTGATGCTGCGGGGGCTCATGCTCAACCGGGCCGTGCAGCACTTCCTCGAGGACGTGCGTTGGGCGCCGCTCGACTACCTGCTCATCGACATGCCGCCCGGCACCAGCGACATCCAGATGGGGCTGGCCCGCATGTTGCCGCGGGCCGAAGTCGTGATCGTGACGACGCCCGCGTTGGCCGCGCAGAACGTGGCCGCCCGGGCCGCCGACATGGCCCGCAAGGGGTACTTGCGGGTGGCAGGCGTGGTCGAGAACATGAGCGCCTTCGTGTGCGACCACGGCGAGTCGTACCCGCTGTTCGGGCGGGGCGGCGGTGAGCGGCTGGCGGCGCAGTTGGGCGTGCCCCTGCTGGCCTCGATCCCCCTCGACCCGTCGGTGGCGGCGGGCGGCGACGTCGGGCGGCCCGGCAGCGTGCCCGCCTTCGCCGCCCTGGCCGAGCGACTGGTAGAGGAAGCCGTGCCGGTGGCCGACATGGCGGGGTGCTCCGCCCGCCTGCTCGACGACGTGGAAGCCCGCCTCGGCCCCGTTTCGAGTACATAGCTCACCTATGGGACCGCGGACGCCAAAGGTGGCGCGCCGCACCGGTCCAGGCGAAGGCGATGGACACGCGGCTCTTGCGCCGCGACGACACCCTCAGGCGGTCCACGCCGTCGAGCTGGCGGCGCGCCCGGTCCTCGGAGGTGGTGAGGAACAGCAGCGGCGGCGGCCAGGGGTGGCGTCCCGCCCAGGCCCGGTCGTGCGCGTAGCGGAGGTGGCGAAGCGCCTTGCCCCGAAGTCGCGGCTGGGTCATCGTCCCCCGGTCGACCTCCACCAAGGCGACGACGGAGCGGCCGAAGGCGTCCGCGCGCAGCAGGCCGTCCGGTGCGACGTGGAGGTCGCGGTCGCCGTCGCGCCAGTGCTCCCACGCCTCCTCGTCCCGCCGCCACTCGCGCAGCACGAGGCCCGAGTCGCCAGCGTCGGCCAGGGCGAGGGCGAAGCCGGTCACCGCCGCGGTGTGCATGAGGAAGTTGGGGTGCGGGCTGGCCGCGCCGCCCCAGCCCGCGGGTTCTTCGACCACAGGGACTCGCCGAAGGCGCCCTCCATGCCTCAGGCCGAGCGACACCGCCATCGGGCGGTGTCCGAGATCCTCGCGGTCGAAGCTAACGACGACGGAGAGGTTCGCTCGTTCCGTGTCGACCATCTGCCCTCCGGTTTGCTCGACTGGAAAGACGTGGAAGGCTGGATCAACGGTCACGCTGCGGCCGACGGCAGCCCCTCCGTGCGCGTGGTCGCCACCTGGCTCGAACCGGAACCTTCAGAGCGCGTACCGAAGCGACCACCAGACCACGTTCGCTATGCCTCCGACCCGTTGGCGTACGCGGTGCCCGAGGACACGTGGCGTCGGGTCATTGGGGTCAACGAACATGGTGTCCTCGGGCGCCTCCGTCGGCTCTCCGAACGGCTCGCCGTGGAGTACGGCTGGCAACCCGGACAGGCGACGGTCCACGTGTTGACCGGGCTCACGCCTCAAACGACGGCGCTTCGGATGACGTGGCCGGCGTTTGCGCCTGCAAAGGGCGACTACCCCCAGCCGTGGCGGATGCGAATTCAGCTCGAGGTCGATCTCACGGAGCGTCCCGAATCGGTCGCCCGCGCTTACCGCGACGCACGCTCTGAAATACTCCAACTGCACGGTCACCGCCGCGCGCGGTTGTTGAGTGAGCGCACGTATGAGCTTGCGGTGCACGCAGCCCGTCGTCTGGACGAAGAGTCGTGGGCCGACACGATGCGGCGGTGGGATGACTCGCATCCGGCGTGGGCGTATTCCCATCGCGCGGACGCAGTCCGGCAGTTCAGGGCCGAAGCTAACGAAGCCATTCAGCGAACGCTCGACCCATTCGGCACCGTGGCGTCCTGACGAGGCTCAGCGGCGAGGTAGCAGCTCTTCTACGACTCCGGAACTTCGAACCACAACCGGCCGGTCGCAAGGCGCGTGTATCGCCCGTTCGCCTCGTCGTCCCACATGGTCCCCCAGTGCTCGTCGTGAGGACCCCCGAAGACCTCCATTGGCAATGGCGTCGAGGCGTGCGGGTTGTGGAGAACGGTCACCCGTGCAAGTGCCGCCTCCGGGTCGAACTCGGCCGTTGCGGCAAAGTGGTCGTACACCTCGCGGACCACGCGCCAAGTCTCCCTGGGGCTTGGCTTACCGCGTGACAGCCGATCCTTCAGGGAGCGTTCCACTCGGTACTGAGTCGGGTTGAACTTGGTAAGCCGGATACAGCGCTGTACCGGGTGTTGATCGCCGGTTGCAGTCGCGCGCCAGACCCGAAGGTCGTCTCTACAGGACCAGTGCGGCCGGTCGCCGGGTCGATCGAGAAGACACACCAACATTCCCGAACGCAGCTCCTGCGACGCTGAAGACGTCCAACCCCACATCGCTGTTGGCTGACCCCAGGACCACGACGTACGGGACACCAGCGCTCCTTGCCTCAGCGCCCTGCCTTCGTTTGCGCCCTTGAAAGGCACCCCGAAGAGGCGACACGAAATCGAACGGTCCGGCCTGCGGCGGAAGCCGAACGGTCGGTTCGTACACCTCGCACACCACGCGGGTGATCGGATGGTGGACCTGAAAGTCGGGTCTTCGCAGTTCGCCAACTTCGAACTCGTAGGGAAGCTGCTGTTGGCGGAGGTACGCAGCGAGCAGGCGCTCCCCGTCGGACATCGGCTTGTTGCCACGGTTTCGGGACGCCCCCATTGAGCGAAGCGTACGGCCCCTGCGTGAACGCTGACTACGCGCCGGGGACGCGAAGGCGAATCTGACGCCGGTTTCGCGCAACCACCAGATCGTCGAGCGAGGCGGAAAGCAGCCGCCAAGGCGCCGCCTCCGCCCCATGGGCCAGACGAAGCCGCGAAGCTGCCGCCCGTCGCGTCACAACATCGAAACGAGGTAGCGCTCGGTCGTGCCAACGAGGCTGGGGCCTCTCTCTTCGCCGTTCTCCTCGTTCCGGCTGGTGATAGCTGGCGATGCGGGACACACGTGACTCCATTTGGGCCGAAACGGAGACAGTCGTGAGGTTGGCGGTCGTCCCTTCCCTCACTGCTCGCCCACGTGGGGCGTCCTACAAGGACCTAGACAGCCCAGACTTTTAGGTGCCACTAACCGATTCGTTCAATCCGACTTACGCCAGCGACTTGGTGTGGGCTAGGGCGAGCACTTGGTCCACGCCACGACTCGTCCGCGGGTCGACGCTGTCGGTATCAACCTCGACGACTCGGCAGCCGGTCCACGAGCGCCACCAGCCACGGCTGGTCTCAGACAGCTCAGCAAGGTACTCCTCCGTCAGCCGCTGCTCGAACGGCCGACCTCGACGGCGAACGCGCTCTATCAATGAAGCGGGCTGTGCGTTCAAGGCGATGACCAGGTCCGGGGGCCGCACGTCGTCCAAGCCGAACTCGTAGTCGAGAGCGAGCTGAAGGAACTCGTCATCGCTGAGCCAGCCCCGCCGGTGCAACGCGGTGTTGAAGACCTGGTGCACATCGAAGTAACTGTGATCCTGGACCACGCGCTCCCCGAGCCGCGCGAGTTCAGTCGCGACGACGCCCGCTTGACGGAATTGCTCCAAGAACCATCGTTGCGCGCTGCACGCCGGGGCGGCTCCCGCATGCAAGTCCGCCAAACGCGGGTGGAACTCGAAGTTCTCCGGCACGACCACCGCGTGAAGCCGAGTGGCCAAACCCCAGGTACACGTCGTCTTGCCGGATGCGATCGGACCCGTGACCACCCAGTGCATCAGTTATCGACCCGTCCGGCGAGACGGTCCTTCATGACACAGTGCTCGTCTTTGAAACGGGTTACCCGGCGCTCCAACTCCGCCACGTTGCTTCGAACGAGGAAGCTCATCTCATCGTCGCCCAAGGCGATGAGCGACCGCAGCTCGACGTCGTTAGGCGAGTTAGTGAAGACCTGGGCGTGATCGTCGGCGGCCCTGACGCAGTACAGGGTGGCCGCGTCGGCGACAGGAGTGACCGTCGCTTCGAGCTCTTTCCTTCTCACATAGTCGTTGAACCGATTGATGGCGCTCATCATCGAGTGGCCAGAGGTACAGCTGTCGTCAACGGCGAGAACCGTTGCCGGAAGGCCCGGGTCGTGCATCTCCAGATACGCCCGCAACCCCTCGAAGTCGGTTTCGTGGGACACACCGTGCGTGCACACGCGGGAGGGATCGTTCTCACCCTTGACGACGATGATGCCGGGCCGGTGGGGAAGAAGCTCAGCAGCCTCGCGGGCGAGGATCGGGTTGCCGTCCTTCGGCACCAACAGAACGCCCGGTAGTGCGATGTGATTGTGTCTCGCGAGGTACTCCACCCATGCAGCCATGATGCGTGCAAGCGATACGTCGTGCTGCGCTTGGTGGTGAACCGCCCCCATGGTGTCTACGTACCACCGGAGGCCGCGGAAGTCGTTGTCATCGAGCTCGCGGATCCACGGCTTGATCGTCTTGGCCAAGGCGACGTCCAACCGACGAACCTGCGTCTGCGGCTGCCTTGCCCCCAAGGCAGCGGCGGTGTCCGCAGTCCTGGCCAGTTCCGCCTTCACCTGCGGGTTAATGCCCAGGGCATCCAGCGCCGGGACCACTCGCGCTCGTGCCGCTCGCTGAGCCTGATTGCCAAGACGGGAGTCCGGGCGGATCCACCCTTGGTAGAATGCCTCGTCGCGCAACTGAGTCAGGGCCATCAGAATAAGCAGCAGAAGCGCCGGAATACCCGCCACAGCCAAGGCCATCTCAGTCAGGGTGTTCATCAGCGGGATTAGCGCAAGCGGGCGATCACGTCGTCCATCAAGTCCAAGTCGCTGTGAAAGACCCTGTATTCAAGACGCTCGGCCGCCGCGGCCACGCGACCGGACTGGTCGACCGACGCCCGGCGCAGCCACGGCTCCATCACAGCGACCCAACCCGGCCTCGCAGAAATCTGGAACGTATCGGTAGCCTCCAACCCCACCTGGGGACGAGGGGCCGCTGGGTCGACGTACTCGTCGCCCAACAGCAGGCGGACCGTGTATGGCCTGCACTCCTCGAGGACCTCGAGGTATTCAGCAGCAGCGACGTCAGTCAGGAGAGGGCGCAGGTTGAGCGCAGTCGGCAATCCGGCTTCGTTCAGCAGCCGCAGCGTCTCGATGCGCTCCTCGTAGCTCGATGCTCTCCGTTCTAGCCGGGACACCGACGCTTTGGTCGTGATGGACACTGCCACTTTCATGGCCCGTCCGGCTGCCCCCAGCACCCGACTCACATCCGCAAGCCCATGCACGGTTCCACGGGACAGCGCTGCTTTCGTCGATAGGCTGATGTGCCGCCGAAGAGATGTCAGGCCCCAAAGCAGGGGCAGTGCGTCAGCGCGTCCGAACAGGTCCGTATCGCACGCCGGGTAGATGATGTCCACGCCATGCAGCGAGACCCGGCCCGCCTCCACGTCTTGGAGCGTGGGGACCCCTGGATAGCCAGAGAACCGCGCAAAGCAGTATTGGCAGTCGAACACGCACCGCCCGCCCGTCGTCAGCATCAAGCGGTTGCGGACCCCGCTGCCAGGAGGGGTCAGCGGCCGTTTGGACAAACTTGCATCGTGCACGGCCCCTCCCCGATTTAGCTATCCCTCACCATAGCTTTGAACCCCCGGCACCATCTCGCGTCGAATAGCCGGCATTGGTTCCCTCTACGAGACGGCCCATGCCACGGAGAACGACGTCAGCGCCCTTGTGACGACTGCATCGCGCTCGTCACGGTGCCCAGGTTCCCGCTGGTGAGGTCGCCAGATCCTCAAGGTTCCGGCGTCGAAATTTCATCTCCACCGATTTTGTACCCGGAAGTCCGTCGACCGGCGGAGCGCGCCCGGCTTTTGACGGGAGAGCCTCGATGCCGAGTAGTTACGGCCCGCGAGGCGGCGCGGCCCCCACTGCGCGCGAACGACGGAGACTGAAAACGGCACGCCCATTGGTTGGACATGCCGTCCGCGCTCCCATGAGGTGAGCTATGGACCCGCGGCCGGATAGGTCGCGCGACAGCGTGGCAGCGACTCGGGAACGCGGGCGCGCGGCTAGAGCATCGATGCGAGGACGGCGACGGCCTTGCCGGTCCGGTCAAAGCGGTCGACGGGCCGGCGCCAGTCGCGCATGACGCGCCACCACTTCATCCGTCCGATCGCGTGCTCGACGGGCATGCGGGCGAGGGCGTGCTCGGTGTCGCGTGTTGCGCGGGTGCCGCGACGCGGCTTCATGGCGGGCACCCACGCTCGTTCGCCGAGCTCGGTGCGCAGACCCCGGTAGCCCTGGTCGGCCACCACGAGGACCCCGGCGGCGAGCAGCGTCGCCAGCAGTGCCGACTGGGCGCGCAGCATCGTCGTGTCGTGGGTGCGGCCCTCGCCGGTGGGGTTCGCCTCGAACCACAGCGGTCGACGGGACGCGTCGGCGACGACCGTGCCCTTGAGCACATGGGCCTTGGACTTGCCCGACCACGCCGCCTGCTGGGCCTCCCAGTCGCCGGGCGTCCAGCGAGGCACCTCGGTGCCGTCGACGAGGACGGGCTCGGCGGGGCGCGACTGCAGATGCGCCAGCAGGTCCGCGGTGGTGCGGATGGGCGCAGCAGCACCCGGAGGGGTGCAGCCGTGGTCAGCCAGCAGGGCCTCGATCTCGTCGCGCCAGCGGCGCACGCTGCGCTCGTGCACGCCGAACACCCTCGCCGTGGCCCGCGTCGACAGACCCTGGCGCATGTGGGTGAGGGCCACCAGCAGCCGAAGCCACAACGGCACCGGCTTGGCGCCCGCACCCGGCGCCCGCAGCCGTCCCGGGCGCTCGGCGTTCGATCGGCGCATCGCCTCCCAGGCCGGGCCGATCCGTGTCAGCAGCTCGGCGAACTGCTCGGGGCTCGTGCCGCACAGATCGCGCGACGGTTGGATGGTGACGACGTGTCGGGGCGCCATGACGAAACGCTAGGAATGTCGCCCCACCGAAGTGGTGGACCTAAAGCGCCGCAGGTCTTATGTACTC
>DATLNE010000033.1 GCA_035536915.1 Acidimicrobiales bacterium | reverse complement strand
CATGTCGCAGTTCCTCCGCCAGTATCTGACCGTCGCCATCTTCGGCGCCGCGGCGGTGCTGATGGTCGGGGCCATGCTGGGGCTGGGGCGGCTCCTGCGGCCCACCCGTCCCCAGACCGGCAAGTACATCAACTACGAGTGCGGTGTCGACCCCGTCGGGGTGGGCTGGTCGCAGAGCCAGATCCGTTACTACGTGTTCGCCCTGCTGTTCGTGATGTTCGACGTCGAGGCGGTGTTCATCTTCCCGTGGGCCGTGCGCCTCGAGGCCCTCGCCGTCTTCGGGCTCGTCGAGATGGGCATCTTCGTGGTCATTCTTGCCCTCGGGCTCCTCTACGCGTGGCGCAAGGGAGTTCTGCGATGGGTCTAGTCGAGAAGGGCAAGCTTCCGAAGCCCCTCACCACGTTGCTCAACACCGCCCGGAAGTACTCGCGGTGGGTGTACCAGTGGGGCCTGGCCTGCTGCGCCATCGAGATGGGCGCCGCGTTCGGCTCGCCCCGCTACGACGTCATGCGCCTCGGCGTCATCCCCTTCCCGGCCAGCGCCCGCCAGGCCGACCTGGTCGTCATCTCCGGCACCGTCACCGACAAGATGGCCGTGCCGATCCGCCGGCTCTACGAGCAGATGCCCGACCCCAAGTACGTCATCTCCATGGGCTCGTGCGCCAACTGCGGCGGCCCCTACTGGGACAGCTACTCCGTCACCAAGGGCATCGACCAGATCATCCCCGTCGACGTCTACGTGCCCGGCTGCCCGCCGCGGCCCGAAGCGCTGCTGGAGGGCATCGTCCTCCTGCAGGAGCGCATCCAGAACGAGGACATGGCCGAGCGCTGGAGGGGTGAGCCCATTGTCGTCGGAAGCTGACGCCCCTCCGGCAGAGGCCGCGGCCGAGGCCGAGGCTGAAACCGAGGCCCCCGCCCCCCGCGACGAACTGCGCGAGGGCCTCCTCGCCACACTGACCGAGGCCCTCGGCGATGCCGTCGTGGCCAGCGAGGTGGCGGGCGGCGACCTGACCGTCCGGGTCGCCACCGACTCGTGGAAGCGCGCCGTCGAGGTGTGCCGCACCCGGCTGCACATGGACTACTTCTGCTTCCTCTCCGGGCTCGACTGGCTCCCCAACCCGACCCTGTCGGGCGAGAAGGTGTGGGACACCGACGACGAGGCGGGCAAGCAGGGCACCGACGACGAAGAGACCACCGACATCCCCACGGCGGTGCAATCAGGCGTGGCCGGCGGCGACACCCGCTTCCAGGTGTTCGCCCGCCTCTACGACACAAGGCGCCACGTCGGCATCACCCTCAAGGCCGACCTCGACGACAACGACCCCCGGGTCGAGTCGATCACAGAGCTCTACCGCGGCGCTGACTGGCACGAGCGCGAGACCTGGGAGATGTACGGCTTCGACTTCGCCGGCCACCCGTCGCTGCGCCACATCTACCTGCCCGGCGAGTTCGAGGGCCACCCCCTCCGCAAGGACTTCCCGCTGCTGGCCCGCGAGGTGAAGCCGTGGCCGGGGCTGGTCGACGTCGAGCCCATGCCCGGCGAGCCCGAGGGCGAAGGCGAAGGCGCCGGCACCGAAGGAGGCGACGCCGGATGACGGTAACCACCGACTGGCAGAAGTCCGCCTACATCGGCGGGCAGGCGGCCGACGCCCGCATCAACGTCGAGCTCGAGACCGAGGGCATGACCCTCAACCTCGGCCCCCAGCACCCTGCCACCCACGGCACCTTGCGCATCGTCGTCCGCCTCGACGGCGAGCAGGTGGTGTGGGCCGAACCGGTGTGCGGCTACATGCACCGCGGCTACGAGAAGCTCTGCGAGGTCCGCACCTACCCGCAGGTGACCACCCTCATCAACCGCATCGACTGGCTCGGCCACTTCGCCAACGAGGTGCCGTTCATCCTGGCCGCCGAGCAGTTGATGGGCGTCGAGGCGCCGCCCCGGGCGCAGTACATCCGCACCATCTTCTTCGAGCTGGCCCGCCAGGCGAACCTTGGCCTCTTCCTCGGCGACATGGGCGTGCAGCTGGGCGCCATCACGCCGGTCTTCTTCGCCTTCCGTGACCGCGAGTACCTGCTCAACCTCATGGAGGCCGCCACCGGCGGACGCTTCCACCCCAACTTCGACCGCATCGGCGGCATCAAGGAAGACCTGCCCAAGGGCTGGATCGACGAGTGCAAGGGCGCCATGAAGCGCCAGCGGGCCTTCTGCGACGAGATCGAAGACCTGCTCATGGGCAACGAGATCTTCCAGACCCGCACCCGCGGCATCGGCGTCATCCCTGCTGCCGTGGGCCTGGAGTACGGCCTGTCGGGCGCCAACATCCGCGCCAGCGGCGTCGACTGGGACATCCGCCGCGACGAGGACAGCCCGCTGGCCTGGAAGCACGCCGACTGGAAGGTCTGGACACACCCCGACGGCGACTCCTTCGCCCGCTACTGGGTGCGCCTGCAGGAAGTCCGCGAGTCGACCTACATCGTCGAGCAACTGCTCGACGGCCTGCCCGCAGGCTCGATCCAGGCCAAGGTCCCCCGCATCATCAAGGTCCCGGCGGGCGAGGCGTGGATGCACACCGAGAACCCGTTGGGCGAGATGGGCTACTACGTCGTCAGCCAGGGCGGCCTCGGCCCCTACCGCTGCAAGATCCGCACGCCCAGCTTCAACAACATCTCGATCCTGCCGTGGCTGCTGAAGGGCGTCTACGTCCCCGACGTCATCACCATCCTGGCCAGCCTCTACTTCATCCTCGGAGACATCGACCGATGAGCACCGCTGTCGGAACCGCGGAGGACCGTCAGTGGTAGCCATCGAGCTGGCCTACTGGACAGCCACCGCCATCAAGGTCGGCGTCGTGCTCGCCATCATCCCGGCCGGCGCCCTGATCCTCGGCTACGTGTTCCTCATGAAGATGATGAGCCACATGCAGAGCCGGCTCGGCCCCATGGAGGCCGGCCCCCACGGCACCCTGCAACTCGTGGCCGACGGCGTGAAGTTCCTCCAGAAGGAGGACATCTTCCCGGAGAAGGCCGACCGCCGCGTCTTCGCCTTGGCGCCGCTGGTCGTGCTGCTGTCGACCTTCCTCCTCTACGTCGTCATCCCTGCGGGGCCGACCCTCATCGTCGAGGACCTCGACACCGGCATCTTCTTCGCCCTCGCCGTCAGCTCCCTCAGCGTGCTCGGCGTGCTCATGGCGGGCTGGGCCTCGGCCAACAAGTACTCGCTCATCGGCGCCCTGCGCGCCGCGGGCCAGCTCATCGCCTACGAGCTACCGATGGTGCTGGCCGTCGTCGGCGTCGTCATCCAGGCGGGCAGCATGAGCCTGCAGCAGATCGTGCGGGCCCAGACCGACGGCGAGATCTTCGGCTGGGGCGGCATCGGGAACCCCTTCCTCCTCACCCAGATCGTCGGCTTCGTCATCTTTCTCATCGCCACCCAGGCCGAGCTGAGCCAGACGCCCTTCGACATGCCGGTGGCCGAGTCGGAGCTGGTGGCCGGCTTCATGACCGAGTACACCGGCTTCCGCTTCCTCTTCTTCTTCATGGGCGAGTTCGGCACCGCCTTCGCCTTCTCGGCCATCGCCGCCACCATGTTCCTCGGCGGCTGGGCCGTGCCCGGCATCGACCCCACCAGCACGCTGGCCGACGTGGTCGGGCCCTTCGCCCTCGGCGCCAAGATCATGCTGGTCGCCTTCTTCATCTTCTGGGTGCGCTTCAGCTTCCCCCGCTTGCGCGAGGACCAGCTGCAGACGATCGCCTGGAAGTACCTCATCCCGATCTCGCTGGTGAACATCACCGCGACGGGCATCCTCAAGGTGGTGTTCTAAGTGGCCTTCGGCAAAGGGATGGCCAAGGGCCTGGGCGTCACCCTGCGCACCATGCTGCGCCCCGCGGTCACCGTGCAGTACCCGCACGTCAAGGAGGCGCCGCCCACCCGGGCGCGCGGCGTCATCGCCCTCAAGGAAGAGAACTGCACCGTCTGCATGCTGTGCGCCCGCAGCTGCCCCGACTGGTGCATCTACATCGAGGGCCACAAGGACAAGGCCCCGCCCCGCCGCGAAGGCGGCAAGCCCCGCACCGTGCAGAAGCTCGACCGCTTCGACATCGACTACTCGCTCTGCATGTACTGCGGCATCTGCGTCGAGGTGTGCCCGTTCGACGCCCTCTTCTGGACCCCCGAGTTCGAGTACTCCGAGGTGAAGATCGCCGACCTGCTCCACGACAAGGACCGCCTCGGCGAGTGGATGAAGACCGTGCCCGAGCCGCCGCCCCTCGAAGTGGGCGCCGAAGTGAAGAAGAAGAAGTAAGGAGCCCGGGGTGCTGGCTCAGAACATCATCTTCTACGTCATCGCGGCCGCCATGGGCATCGCGGCGATCCGCGTGGTCACCACCAAGAACGTCGTGCACGCCGCCCTCTACCTGGTGGTCGTGCTGGCGGGCGTGGCCGCCCAGTACGTGCTGCTGGCCGCCGAGTTCACCGCCGTCGTGCAGGTGCTCGTCTACATCGGCGCCATCATCGTGCTCTTCCTCTTCGGCATCATGTTGACCCGGGCGCGCATCGGCAAAGAGAACGACCTCGACAACGACCAGCGCTTCGTGGGCGCCCTCGTCTCCGTCGCCCTGCTCGGCTTCCTCGGCGCCATCCTCTGGGACGGCTTCGAGGACACCAAGCTCCCGCCCGGCCGGCCGCAGACCTCGGCCGAGGTCGGCCTGTCGATCTTCCGCGACTACGTGATCCCCTTCGAGGTCATCTCCATCCTCCTCCTGGCCGCGCTCATCGGCGCCGTCGTGATCGCGAGAAGGGACTAGGGATGTACCTGAACCAGTTCCTCTTCCTGGCCGCCTTCCTCTTCTGCGTCGGCGTCTACGGCGTGCTGGCCCGCAAGAACGCGGTGCTCGTGCTCATGTCGATCGAGCTGATCCTCAACGCCGTCAACATCAACCTCGTCGCCTTCGGCGCCTTCCACGACACGGTGGCCGGCCAGGTCTTCGCCCTCTTCGTCATCGCCGTGGCCGCCGCCGAAGTCGGCGTGGGCCTTGCCATCGTCCTGCTCATGTACCGCAACCGACACTCGATCGACCTCGCCGAGGCCGACCTCCTCAAGGGCTGACGGACGACATGCTGCGCAACGCCTGGGTCATTCCGCTCGTCCCCGTCGCCTCGTTCTGGCTCATCCTCTTCTTCGGCAAGAAGCTGCCCAAGAAGGGCGCCGAGATCGGCATCCTCGCCCTGCTCCTCAGCCTCGGCCTGTCGCTGGCGGTGGCCACCCAGTGGATCGGCACCGAGGGAACGGTTCCCGTCGCCCACCACGGCGCCGACGCGGGCCACGGCGCACCTGCGAAAGACGACCACGGCGCGCCGGCCGAGGACGACCACGGCAAGCCCGCGGCCGACGCGCACGGCGGCGAGGCGCAGGGCGGCGACGAGGAGCTCAAGCGAGCCCCGGTCGAACGCAAGTTCCTGTGGTGGCAGAACGGCGACGTCGAGGTCACCTTCGGCTCGCTGATCGACGGCCTGTCGGTCGCCATCCTGGTGATGGTCAGCATCATCTCGCTGCTGGTGCACCTGTTCTCGATGGCCTACATGCACGGCGACCGCCGCTTCACCCACTACTACGCGGCGCTGAGCCTGTTCACCTCCGGCATGTTCATCCTGGTGGTCGCCCCCAGCACCCTCCAGATGATCCTGGGCTGGGAGATGATGGGCCTCTGCTCGTTCATGCTGATCGGGCACTGGTGGGAGGACCAGGCCAACTCCAACGCTGCCCTCAAGGCGTTCTTCACCACCCGCACCGGCGACATCGGCCTGCTCGTCGGCGTGTCGATGCTGTTCTTCCTGGCGGGCCAGTCGTTCGACGTCATGCACATCAACAACGAGGCGTTGGCCGGCCACATGAGCCAGGGCGCCCTCACCGTGGCTGCCGCCGCCCTGCTCCTGGCCGTGATCGGCAAGAGCGCCCAGTTCCCGCTGCACACCTGGCTGCCCGACGCCATGGCCGGCCCCACCCCGGTCAGCGCCATGATCCACGCCGCCACCATGGTCGTGGCCGGCGTGTTCCTCATCGCCCGCCTCTACGGCGTGTTCTTCCAGGGCTTCGAGATCGGCGCAGGCGACGGCTACTCGCCCGTCGCCATGGTCGGCGGCCTCACCATCCTCATCGCCGCGGCCCTGGCCTTCGTGCAGGCCGACATCAAGAAGGTGCTGGCGTACTCCACCGTCAGCCAGCTCGGCTACATGGTCATGGCCCTCGGCGTCGGCGCCTGGACGGCGGCCGTCTTCCACGTCGTCACCCACGCCTTCTTCAAGGCGGGCCTGTTCCTCGGCGCCGGCTCGGTGGCCCACTCTGGCTCGCACCACAGCTTCGACATGAAGAAGGACATGGGCGGGCTGAAGAAGCACATGCCGATCACCTTCTGGACCTTCACCATCTGCTCGCTGGCCCTCGCCGGCGTGTTCCCGCTGGCGGGCTTCTGGTCGAAGGACGAGATCCTGCTGGGCGCGGGCGAAGGCGGCTACGACGCCTTCATGTACATCGGGCTCCTGGGCGCCTTTATGACCGCGGCCTACATGACCCGCTGCGTCTACCTCACCTTCTTCGGCGAGGCCCGCGGCGCGGCAGCGCATCACCACCCCCACGAGTCGCCCAAGCTCATCACCGTCCCCCTGATCATCCTGGCCACGCTCGCGGTGGTGACGGGCTTCCTCAACGCCCCCGGCGTCTTGAAGTTCACCGAGTGGTTCGAGCCCGCCTTCGTGTCGAACGTGGTGACCCACCACGACTTCTCCATCACCACGGCGATCATCGGGTCGATCGCCGGCGCCGCCGGCATCGCGGTGGCCGCCCTCTACTACTGGCGCAACCTCGGCCCCCACCGGCTCACCGAGCGCAGCGGCGCCGCGCGGGGCGTGTACCGCTTCCTCGACCAGCGCTACTACCTCGACCACCTCTACACCGGGGTCATCGTCAACGGCATCAAGGGCCCCGTGGCCCGGGCCGCCTACTGGACCAACCAGCACGTGCTCGACGGCATCGTCAACGCCGCAGGCATCACCATGCGGGCACTGGGCCGCTTCATCTACAAGTACATCGACCAAGGCCTCATCGACGGCACCGTCAACGGTGCCGGCGTCGGCGCCGAGGAGAGCGGCACCGCGCTGCGCACCATCCAGACCGGCCGCGTGCAGAACTACGCGGCGGTCCTCTTCGGTGCGGTCGCCGTCATCGGCCTCACCCTCGTCCTCACTTCCGGCTAGGAGACGCAGACACATGGACATGCATTCGTGGGCCTTGACCCTGGCGGTGTTCCTGCCGCTGGTCGGCGTGGCCCTGCTTGCCTTCGTGCCGAAGGAGAGCGAGGCGACGATCAAGAGCGTTGCCCTGCTCACCACCTTGGTCACCGCAGCGGTGGGCGTGTGGATCATGGTGAACTTCGACTACGCCCGCTCGGCCGACGCCCAGTTCGAGGTCGACAAGGCGTGGATCGACGTGATCAACAGCCGCTACCACGTCTTCCTCGACGGCATCTCGCTGCCGCTGCTGCTCCTGTCGATGTTCATCACCGTGTTGTGCGTGATCTACAGCTGGGACCACTTCCCCGAGCCGCACAACCCCAAGGCGTTCCTCATGCTGATGCTCGTCCTGGAGACGGGCATGAACGGCACCTTCGTGTCGGAAGACCTGATCCTGTTCTTCGTCTTCTTCGAACTGGTGCTGCTGCCCATGTACTTCATGATCGGCGTGTGGGGCGGCGAGAACCGCCAGTACGCCTCGATCAAGTTCTTCCTCTACACCTTGTTCGGCTCGGCGCTGATGATCCTCGGCTTCCTCGCCTTGTACTTCAAGGGCGGTGAGACCTTCGACATCCCGACCCTTGTGGCCAACGGCGGCGGCATCGCCCGCAACACCCAGATCCTCATCTTCGCCGGGCTGTTCATGGGCTTCGCCATCAAGGTGCCGATGTTCCCGTTCCACACCTGGCTGCCCGACGCCCACACCGAGGCCCCCACCGTGGGCTCGGTGATCCTGGCCGCCGTGCTGCTGAAGCTCGGTACCTACGGCTTCATCCGCATCGCCCTGCCGATCCTGCCCGAGGCAGCCAAGGCGTGGGCGCCGTGGATCGGCCTGCTCTCGGTCATCGGCATCATCTACGGCGCGCTCGGATGCCTGGCCCAACGTGACTTGAAACGGCTCATCGCCTTCTCGTCGGTGGCCCACATGGGCTTCGTGATGCTCGGCATCTCCACGCTGACGTCGTACGGCATCAACGCCGCCATCTTCGGCATGGTGGCCCACGGCCTCATCACCGGCATGCTGTTCTTCCTGGCCGGCTCCATCCACGAGCGCTACCACACCCGTGAGATGGACCGCCTGGGCGGCCTGCTGGTGCAGGCGCCCAAGCTCGGCTGGATCCTCGGCTTCTGCGCCATGGCGTCGCTCGGGCTTCCCGGCCTGGCCGGGTTCTGGGGCGAGTTCCCCGCCATCCTCTCGGCCTACAACCCGGGCGCAGGCCTGAACGAGGCGGTGTTCCGGGTCTACATGGTGGTCGCCGCCATCGGCACCGTGTTGGCCGCCGGCTACCTGCTGTGGATGTTCCAGCGCACTGCCTTCGGCGAGCCCAAGGAAGAGTTCGCCGACGCCCACATCCACGACGTGCACACGCCGGAGTGGCTCGCCTGGTCGCCCATCCTCGCCCTCATCGTGGTGCTCGGCGTCTACCCCCACCTGTTGTTCCGGGTGACCGACGGCGCCGTGCAGGCCGTGACCGCCGCACTCGGAGCCGGTTAACCAGATGCCGTTCACAGCCCCGCAGCTCGACTACCACGCGCTGGCGCCCGAGCTCGTCGTCGTGGGCGTGCTCGTGGTCGTGCTGCTGGCCGACCTCATCGTCGACGAGACCCGCAAGTTCGTCGTCACCCAGTTGGCGGGCATCGGCCTGCTGGGCTCGCTCATCCCCATCGTCACCCTGGCCGTCGACGGCACCGACCGTTCGATGTTCGGCGGCGCCTACGTCGTCGACGACTTCGCCCTGGTCCTCAAGGCGTTGTTCATCATCACCGGCTACGTCGTCCTGCTCATGAGCGCCGACTACATCGGCGAGGGCGACTACTGGGAGGGCGAGTACTCGACGATGTTGCTGTCGTCGATCTTCGGCATGGTCGTGATCTCGTCGTCGCGCGACCTCATCAGCATCTTCGTGGCCCTCGAACTGCTGTCGATCCCGGCCTACATGCTGGCGGGGTGGCGCAAGCGCGACATCAAGAGCACAGAGGCGTCGCTGAAGTACTACCTGCTCGGCGTGCTGTCCTCGGCCGTCACCCTCTACGGCATGTCGTTGATCTTCGGGTTCACCGGCTCCACCTTGTTGGCCCGCATCGGCGAACTGGTGAGCCGCCACGGCGAAGGCGTGCACATCGTGACCGTCGGCATCTTCTTCGTCATCGTCGGCTTCGCCTTCAAGGTCTCCGCCGTGCCTTTCCACTTCTGGGCGCCCGACACCTACGAGGGCGCGCCCACCCCGGTGACCGCCTTCCTCTCGGTGGCGTCGAAGGCGGCGGGCTTCGTCGCCCTCATGCAGCTGGTGTTCGTGGGCTTCCTCGGCCGCTACGACGTATGGGGCCCGATCTTCTGGGTGCTCGCCGCCGCCACCATGACCGTGGGCAACCTCATCGCCCTGCGCCAGACGAACATCGTGCGCATGCTCGCCTACTCGTCGGTGGCGCAGGCGGGCTACATCCTCGTGCCCTTGGCAGTGGCGGGCGAGAGCATGCGAGCCGTGGCCTCGGCCCAGACCGCCACGATCGTCTACCTCATCATCTACGCGGCCATGAACCTGGGCGCCTTCGCCGTCGTGATCGCCGTGGCCCGCAAGACCCGCTCGGGGGAGATCAGCTCGTTCGGCGGGCTCTTCCAGTACGCCCCGGTGCTGACCGTGGTGATGACGGCGTACATGTTCTCGTTGGCCGGCATCCCGCCGTTCGGCGGCTGGTTCGCCAAGCTGCTCATCTTCCGCACGGCGGTCGACGCGGGCACCACGCCGGCGATCATCCTCGGCGTCATCGTCGGCGTGAACTCGGTGATCTCGCTCTTCTACTACGCGTCGATCGCCCGGCAGATGTGGATGAACCCGGTCCCCGACGACGACCGCACGCCGATCCGGGTGCCACCCGCGCTCGGCGCCGCGCTGGCCCTCACCGTGGTGGCCGTCGTCTACATGGGCGTCGATCCAGAGCGCTTCGCAAAGCTCGGGGACCTGGCATCCCTCGTCCGTTAATCGAGGTAGTTGCCGAGCGGGTCCACCGCCTCGGCCCGCTGTCGTTCGCCGACTACCTCGACCTCGCCCTGTACTCGCCTGAAGGCGGCTTCTACGCGGCGGGCGGCGGGGCAGGACGACGGCGCGACTTCCTCACCTCGCCTGAGGTGGGCGGGCTGTTCGGCGCCGTGCTGGCTCGCGCCCTCGACGTCTGGTGGGACGAGTTGGGCAGGCCCGACCCGTTCGTGGTGGTCGAGGCCGCCGCGGGCACCGGCACGCTGGCCCGGTCGATCCTCGACGCCGCGCCCCGTTGCGCCCCGGCGTTGCGGTACGTGTTGGTGGAACGCTCCGAGGCGTTGCGCGAGCAGCAGGCGGGCGTGGTGCCGTTGGAACCCCCGCCGTGGGTGCTCGGCCCCACCGAGACAGAGGACGACGAGCTCGTCGGCGTGCCCGCCACCGGCCCGTTGTTCTGCTCCCTGTCGGAGCTGCCCGCCCAGCCCGTGATCGGCGTCGTCTTCGCCAACGAGTTGCTCGACAACCTCCCGCCGTTGCTGTTGGCCTTCGCCAACGGGCGTTGGTGCGAGGTGCGGGTAGGGGAGGACGGCGGTCGTTTCGTGGAGGTGCTGGTGCCGGCGTCGCCGGAGTTGGCCGAAGAGGCTGCTCGGCTGGTGCCCGACCCCCACGACGGCGCCCGCATCCCCATCCAGCACCGGTGCCGCGAGTGGCTGCGCAGCGCGCTGGCCGCCGTGGCCCGGGGCCGGGTCGTCGTGGTCGACTACGCGGACACCACGGCCGCCATGGTGGGGCGCGACTTCCTGCGCACGTACCGCGCCCACGGGCGTGGCGGCGACCCGCTTGAGGCGCCCGGCTCGCAGGACGTCACGTGCGATGTCGCCGTCGACCAGCTGCGCCCGTCGCCCACGTTCGACCGCACGCAGGCCGAGTTCCTCAAGGCCCACGGCATCGACGACCTCGTCGATGCGGCGAAGGCGGCGTGGCAAGAACGGGCGCACCTCGGTGACCTGGAGGCGCTGCGCCACCGCAGCCGGGCCAACGAGGCGCCGGCACTGCTCGACCCCGCCGGGCTCGGCGCCTTCCGCGTGTTGGAGTGGCGCGTTCCCTGAGCCAAAGTGCCCGCTGAGCGGGAGCTTCGGCTCACAGTTCGGGCCGCGCGTAGGCTCCGCGGCATGACGATCGAGGCGTACTACTCGGAAGAGCGCACGTTCCCGCCGTCCCCGGAGTTCGTGGCCCAGGCCCTGCTCACCGACCGGTCGCTTCACGACGCGGCCGAGGCCGACTGGCAGCAGTTCTGGGCCGACCAGGCCCGTGAGCTGCTCGACTGGTACGACGACTTCGACACCGTGCTCGAGTGGAAGCTGCCCTTCGCCCGGTGGTTCGAAGGCGGCAGCCTCAACGTCTCGGTCAACTGCCTCGACCGCCACGTGGAGGCGGGCCGGGGCGACCGGGTGGCCTTCCACTGGGAGGGCGAGCCGGGCGACACCCGCACCATCACCTACGCCGCACTGCTCGACGAGGTGCAGCGTTTCGCCAACGTGCTCAAGGGCCTCGGCGTCACACGCGGCGACCGGGTGAACATCTACATGCCGATGGTCCCCGAGGCCATCGTCGCCATGCTGGCCTGCACCCGCATCGGCGCCCCGCACTCCGTGGTGTTCGGGGGCTTCTCGGCCGAGGCCCTGCGCGACCGCATCAACGACGCCGAGGCCAAGGTGCTCGTCACCGCCGACGGCGGCTACCGCCGGGGGGCGCCCAGCCTGCTCAAGCCCAACGCCGACGAAGCGGTCTCCGGGTCACCCACCATCGAGCACGTCGTCGTGGTGCGTCGCACCGGCAGCGACGTAGCGATGACCGAAGGCCGCGACCACTGGTACGACGAGCTCATGGCCGTTGCCGCCCCCACATGCGAGCCCGAGCGCATGGGCAGTGAGGACCTGCTCTACCTGCTCTACACCAGCGGCACCACGGGCAAGCCCAAGGGGATCATGCACGCCACCGCGGGCTACCTCCTGCAGTGCGCTTTCACCCACCGCTACGTGTTCGACCTGCACCCCGACAGCGACGTCTACTGGTGCACGGCCGACATCGGCTGGGTCACCGGCCACAGCTACATCGTCTACGGGCCGCTGGCCAACGGCGCCACCAGCGTGGTCTACGAGGGCACCCCCGACACCCCCGGGCGCGACCGCTTCTGGGACATCGTGGAGCGCTACAAGGTGACGAAGTTCTACACGGCACCCACCGCCATCCGGACGTTCATGAAGTGGGGCACCGACGAGCCCGCCAAGCACGACCTGAGCTCGCTCAAGCTGCTGGGCTCGGTGGGCGAGCCCATCAACCCCGAAGCATGGATGTGGTACGCCGAGCACATCGGCGGCAACCGCTGCCCGGTGGTCGACACCTGGTGGCAGACGGAGACGGGCGCCATCCTCATCAGCTCGCTGCCCGGCCTCACCACCACCAAGCCCGGGTCGGCCACCTTCCCCCTGCCCGCCATCGGGGCCGAGGTGGTCGACGACACCGGCAACCCGGTGCAGGTCGGCGGCGGCTACCTCACCCTCACCCGCCCGTGGCCGTCGATGCTGCGGGGGATCTGGGGCGACCCGCAGCGCTACCACGAGACCTACTGGAGCCGCTTCGAGGGCCGGTACTTCGCAGGCGACGGCGCCAAGCTCGACGACGACGGCTACCTGTGGCTGCTGGGCCGGGTCGACGACGTCATGAACGTGTCGGGCCATCGGGTGTCGACCACCGAGGTGGAGTCCGCCTTGGTCGACCATCCGACCGTGGCCGAGGCCGCCGTCGTCGGTGCCAACGACGAGACCACCGGCCAGGCCATCATCGCCTACGTCACCCTCAAGGGCGGCAACGCTCCGAGCGACGAGCACGGCGAGCTGCTGCGCAAGCACGTGGCCACCAAGATCGGCGCCATCGCCCGGCCTAAGACCATCGTGTTCACCGACGACCTGCCCAAGACCCGCAGCGGCAAGATCATGCGCCGCCTCCTGCGCGACGTGGCCGAGGGCCGCAAGCTGGGCGACACCACCACCCTGGCCGACCCCAACGTGGTCGAAGAGATCAAGAAGCGGGCGGCCACCGCCCCGCAGGAAGATTGAGTGCCGCTTACCCCGCACAACTGGGAATGGCGCGACGGGGCGGTGGACCCGGGCGGTGCCGTGGTGTTCGACATCGACGGCGTGCTGTCCGACGCCGCCACACGCCAGCACTTCCTCGAAGGCCCGGGACGGCGCAACTGGGACGCCTTCTTCGACGCATGCGGCGACGACCCGCTCATCGAGGACGTGGCTTGTGTCCTCGCCCTCCTCGACCCCGCCCTCCAGATCGTGCTGCTCACCGGCCGCCCGCTGCGGGTGCAACCGCAGACCCTGTCGTGGCTCAAGCGCTACGAGCTGCGGTGGGACCTGCTGATCATGCGCGACTTCGGCGACTACAGCGCAGCCCGCTCGTTCAAGCAGGGGACCGTCAGCGAGTTGCGCACGTACGGGTTCGACCTGCGCCTCGCCTTCGAGGACGACCGCCGCAACCGCGACATGTTCCGGGCCGAAGGCATTCCCTGCGTCTACATCCACTCCGGCTACTACGACTGAAGGTGCTTGCGCACCAGCTTGCGCCATCGGCGATGGCGGTAGCGGTAAATGCCGGTCGCCACCCGGCACACCACCGGCGTCAGCGCCCCTGCGTCGATCTCCACCGTGTCGCTGTAGCGCGACCTCCCCGCCCCCAGCGGCTCGACGTGGAGCGTGTGGTTCCAGGCCCGGATCATGCCGCCGTGCTCGTTGGTGCGCATCGTCATGGTGTCGTGGTCGATCTCCACGATGTTGATGGTGTGCCGCGAGAACGGGACGACGTGGAAGAGGAACAGCCACCCCTTGCCTGATTCGCCCGGCTGCACCTTGTCGCTTCGGCCTGCCAGTAACGGCACCCCGAACAACCCCCGCACCACGTAGACGAACGTCACCGGCGACTGCACCGCCTCCCATACCCGCCCGGGGGACGCTTCGAGCTCCGACGTGACGGTGATGGTCTGCATGGCGGTAAAATACGAGCAATAGCTCGCATAGGACTACTCGCTTTCATGCCCCGACTCGCACCCCGCAAAGAGCCCAAGCAACAACGGTCCGCAGAGACGCGCGCTCGCATCCTCGATGCCGCTGCTCGTGTCTTCGCCCGCCACGGCTACGCGGCAGGCACCACCAACCGCATCGCCGAGGAAGCGACACTGTCGGTCGGCTCGCTGTACCAGTACTTCCCCAACAAGGACTCGATCCTGGTGGAACTGGTGCGGCGCCATGTGGCCGAGGGCGCCACCCATGTGGCCGAGCGGCTGAGCGCAGTGGCGGGCCGTCCGCTGCCCGAACGAATCGCCGCGCTGGTCGACGCCATGGTCGCCAACCACGCCGGCGAGCCCCGCCTGCACCAGGTGCTGTTCGAGGAAGCGCCCCGCCCGCCCGAGCTGCTGGCCGAGCTCCACGCCCTCGAACGAGACGTGGTGGCCGCCGTCGCCGCCGCCTTGGCCGCCGACCCCACCGTCGACGTCCCCGACCCCGATCTGGCCGCATGGGTGTTGGTCGCCACCGTCGAGTCACTGACCCACCGGTACGTGTCGTCGCACCCCGACGACCTCGACCCCACGGCGTTCGCCGAGGAGGTCACCCGCATGCTCGTCACCTACGTTGGGGCGGGAACTTTCGCACCCCTCGCGGCGTTCCAGGAGATGCAATGAACAAGAACACGTTCAAGACCTACATCCTGTTGGCCGGCCTGGCGGGCCTCATGGTCATGATCGGGTCGATGTTCGGCCGGGCGGGCGCCATGCTCGGCCTGGGCCTCGGCCTGGCCATGGTCGGCGGTTCCTACTGGTTCTCCGACAAGCTCGCCATCCGGGCGGCAGGCGCCGTGCCCGTCACCGAGGCGGAGATGCCGGAGTACCACCGCATCGTGCGGGAGCTGGCCATGAAGGCGGGCATGCCCATGCCCCGCCTCTACGTGACCCCCGACCTGCAGCCCAACGCCTTCGCCACCGGCCGCAACCCGCAGCACGCCGCGGTGGCCGTCACCCAGGGCATCCTCCAGGTCTGCGATTGGGACGAACTGCGTGGCGTGCTGGCGCATGAGCTCAGCCACGTGGGCAACCGCGACATCCTCATCGGATCGGTGGCCGCAGCCATCGCCACCGGCATCAGCTTCATCGGCAACATGCTGATGTGGGGTGCCATGTGGGGTGGCGGCGGGGGAGACGACGACGAGGGCGGCGCCAACCCCATCGCCCTCATCGCCCTGGCCATCCTCGCTCCCATGGCCGCTGGCCTGCTGCAGATGGCCCTCAGCCGCAGCCGTGAGTTCGAAGCCGACCGCACCGGCGCCCGCCTGATCGGCGAGGGCGAGCCTCTGGCCCGGGCGCTGCTCAAGCTGGAGGCGGCGGCCAAGCAGATCCCCATGGCGGTGCAGCCCGCCCAGGCGCAGAAGTACATCGTCAACCCCCTTACGGGCAGGCACATCCATTTCGCCAAGCTCTTCACCACCCACCCGTCGACGGCCGATCGAGTGGCCCGCCTGCGGGCCGGAGAGTGGCGGCATTGATGTCCGAGCGGACGGATTGGCCGTTGTGCGCCGAAGGTTCGTTTCGGCAGCTTTGCTGCCGAAACAGGCAGCTCTGTTGAATGGAGCCTGCACCTGTCGGTGCAGGCTCGTGGGCCCCAGTCTCCTGCCCGGCCGGCTTCCCCAGCGGCTGGTCGGGCAGGATTGAGGGTCCGTCAACCGGAACTCCTATACAGACGATGACGCGCCTCCGTTCCCGGCTCCTGGCCTTCGCCGTACCTGCCGCCGCCCTGGCGGTCGTCGCCGCGGGGACGGCACGCGCCCAGGTCGACGAGCCCCTGCCGACGCTGCCGACGACCACCACGGCCCCGCCGTCGACGTCGAGCACCACCGCACCGCCGCCGTCCACCACCCCGACCACCCGGGGCAACAACCCGACGTCGACCACCGCGCCTCCTCCGTCGACGTCCCCCGGTCCCACCACCGCCCCGCCCCCCGGGGGTGGCGACGGCCCCGACGCAGGCAGCGGGGGCGTCATCCCGCCCGACGCCCAGGCCGTCATCAACTCGATCAAGCGCACGCCGTCGAACAACACCCGCCAGCTGTTGGCCGCCCTGCGCCCGCTGCTCGACCTCGGCTTCACCGAGGCGGAAGCGGTGCAACTCGGCTTCGGCCGCTTCCCCGTCGGTGGTGAGGCGGTGTGGAGCGACGACTGGTACTTCCCCCGCTTCGTGCCGTCGTTCCACTTCCACGAGGGCACCGACATCTTCGCCGCCGAAGGCACGCCGGTGCGTTCGCCCGTCGACGGCATCCTCAAGCAGAGCAACGGCTCCATCGGCGGCTTGGCCGCCTACGTGTACGAGCCCAACGGGTCGTACCACTACCTCGCCCACCTCACCGGGTTCGTGCCCGGACAGGTGACCGGCCAAGCAGTGAAGGCGGGTGAGGTCGTCGGCTACAACGGCACGAGCGGCAACGCCAAGGGCACCTCTCCCCACGTGCACTACGAGTACCACCCGGCCCCGACCAAGACGGTCACAACCGGCAAGGGCAAGAAGGCGGTCACCACAACACACCAACTGACGGTGCCCATGGGCACGCAGTTGCCGCCCTCGCCGCCCAAGCCGCTGCTCGATGCGTGGGTGGCCGAGGCGTTAGCCAACGTGCCCAAGGTCATCGCCCAGGCCGAGGCGGGCCGGCCGAGGGCCATCATCGCCACCGGCTTGACCCGGCGCCTGGCCGACGGGGGCAGCAGCCAGTTCGCCGCTCCGTCCGGCCCGCCCCGCACCCAGTTGCTGTGGGCGTCGTCGGCCAGCCCGTCAGGCGGGGCGCTGCGGCTGGCCGAAGCCGAAGCGTTCGCGATGGCCGACGAGGTCGACTATGCCGTGCTGGCCCGTGAGGAAGAAGAGAAGTTGCGCGCCCACGCCGCCGAGCAGCAGTGGGCGGCGACCGTCTTCAAGCCGCTGACGGCACCGGCGTTGCAGGCCGCCCTCGGCTACGGCCCGCCGGCCTTTCGCTGACCCGACCTAATCCCTGAAGTTCTCGAACTGCAGGGGCAGGCCGAAGTCTTCGCCCTTGAGGGCAGCGATCACCGCTTGCAGGTCGTCGCGCTTCTTGCCCGACACCCTGAGCTGGTCGCCCTGGGTCTGCGACGAGATGCCCTTCAGGTTCAGGTTCTTGATGAAGACGTTGAGCTTCTTCGCCTCGTCCGACGAGATGCCCGCCTTCAGCTTGACGGTCTGGCGCACGGTGCCTTTGGTGGCTTCTTCGACCTTGCCTCGGTCGAGCGACTTGAGCGACACGTTGCGGCGCACGAGCTTCTCTTCGAGCACCTGCGTGAGCGCTCGAAGGCGGTCCTCGGTCGAGGACGCCAGCCGGATCTCGTCGCCGCTGAGCTCGATCAAGGAGCCGGTGTCCTTGAAGTCGAAGCGGGTGGTCACCTCGCGGGCGGCTTGGTCGACCGCGTTGCGGACCTCTTGCATGTCTACCTGGGAGACGACGTCGAAGGTGGGCATGCGGGAGAAGCTATCCTGACCGGCTCCAAGGGTCGGTGCCCGAGTGGCCAAAGGGAGCAGACTGTAAATCTGCCGGCATCGCCTTCGGAGGTTCGAATCCTCCCCGGCCCACTTGAAGAAGGTCCTGCTCGCCGTCGTCGGCGTGGTGGTGGTGCTCGTCGTGGTCGGCGTCGTCTTCGGTGACGACGACGCCCCCGTCGAGGTCCCGGTCGAGCTCACGACCGTGGGGGCCACGCCCGCGGCGGCCGACTGCCTGCCCGTGGCGAGCACGCGTCCCGTGCCCCAGGGCCCGCCGCACCGCACCGGCACACTCGACTGGCCGGTCGTCCCGCCCGACAGCGGCGAGCACCACGCCCAGACGTTGCGCATCACTCCTCGCTTCTACGAACGCGACGTCGACCCGCCGCCCGAGCGGGCGGTGCATGACCTGGAGCACGGCATCGTCGTGGCCTGGTACGACCGCGAGCTGCCCGGCGACGAGGTCGAGGTGCTGCGCCAGGTGGCCGACGCCGTTCCCACAAACCGCTTCGTCGTCGTGCCCTGGAACCGGGCCGCGTTCGCCGACGGGCGCCACGTCGTGCTCACCGCGTGGGGGCACACGCAGCGCTGCCGTCGTGTGTCAGGGCAGGTGTTCGCCGACTTCGTGCGCACGTACGCCGACAAGGACGCACCGGAGAAGGGCGCCCCCGTCTGATGCCCGCCTTCCGGGCGGTGATCGAATCCCACGGCAAGTCGGCCACGGGCATCGAGGTGCCGGCCGCGGTGGTGGAGGCGCTCGGACAAAGCAAGCGCCCCAAGGTCCAAGCCACTGTCAACGGCTACACCTACCGGTCGAGCGTGGGCTCGATGGGCGGACGGTTCCTCTTGGGCGTCAGCGCGGAGGTGCGGGCCAAGGCCGGCGTGGCGGCGGGCCACGAAGTGGACGTGTCGCTCGAACTCGACACCGATGTGCGCGAGGTCGCGGTGCCCGACGACTTCGCAGCGGCACTCGCCGCCGAACCGACGGCGCAGGCGTTCTTCGCCGGGCTGTCGTACAGCCAACAGCGGTGGTTCGTGGAAGGCATCGAGAGCGCCAAGAAGCCCGAGACGCGACAGCGCCGCATCGAGCAGGCGGTGGCTCGCCTGGCCGAAGGACGCGGCCAGCGCTGATCCCGCCGGACGGCGCCGCCGTGGATGTCCCACAATGGACGCACCATGCCCGCCGGCGCGCCTCCTGAGGAACGGGACCTCCGGCCCCGCTCGGCCATGGAGTTGGCCGACGTCGCCGTCGCCGCCTGTCGCCGCTCGTTCCTCGTCCTGGCCGCAGTTGCCTTGGCGTTCGCCCTGCCCGCCAGTGCGCTCTTCTGGCTGGTGCTCGCCGTCGGGACGCCGCTCACCACCGTCGTCGGCGTCGTGGTGCTGGCAATCGGGTTGGCGTTGGCCCACGCCGGGTGCGTGCACGTCGTGGGCGACGACTGGTTCGGCGGGACGCCGGCGGCGGCACCGGCCATTCGCACCACGTGGCGGCGAGCCCCCGCCGTGGTCGGGCTGTGGCTCACGGGCGGGGTCAAGGTGGCGGTGCTCACCCTCGCCTTCGTGGTGCCCGGGGTCTGGGCTGCCCTGGGGCTCGTGCCCGCCGTGCCCGCCATGGTCCTCGAACGCATCTCCCCGGGCAACGCCGTGCGCCGCGCCGCCGTCCTCTCGCTCGACCGCCGCGCCGCCCACCTCGGCGCACTACTGGCGGCGCTGGCACTGGTGGTTGCTCTGGTGCTGATCCTGGTGCAGCCCGTGGTGGTGGCCTCGGTCATCGGCAGCGGACGAGATGCGCCGTTGTTGGTCGGCGTGGCCGCTGCGCAGCTTGCCGTCTGCGTGCTCGTAATCCCGTTGTTCGCAGCGGTGAGCATGGCGGCCTATGTCGACGCTCGCATCCGCAAGGAGGCGCTCGACTTGCTCTACCTGCTGACGCCGGCGGCCGCGGCATGAGGTCGCGCGCTGCGTTGCTCGCTGCCGCTTTGGCGGTAGTGCTCGTGCCGCTGCTCGTGGTGCCGATGGTGCGGGCACGAGAGGCGGCGCCGGAGCGACCGGGCCTCGATGCGGTCTGCCCTGATGTCCTGGCGGGTGGCCCGTCGAGGTTCGTGGCGCCCGCCACGCCGAACGACATGGCGGGGCGGCAGGAGGCGTTGTCGCAGCCGGTCCCGAGCGACGGTGGCCCGGCGACCTTCACCTTGCAGGACTCCGGCGGCCGAGGCGAACCAGGCGGTGCGGCGGGCTCCGGCGCGGGAACTGGCACCGGCACTGGCGCAGGGTCCGGCTCGGGCGCCGGCACCGGAACGGGCGCAGCAGGCGGCGGCGCACCGGACGGCGGCGCGCCGAGCAGCGGCAGTGGTCCCGTCACCGGCCCGGGGCGCGGCACGGACCAAGGCGACGAGGCGCAACCGGCCCCGACGGTCCCGCCGTCGGAAGCCGCCGCCGAGGTGACCAAGGACGACATCGAGGACACCGAGAGCGCCGCCCTGCCGTGGCCGTTGCTGCTGTTGCTCCTCCTCGTCGCCGCCGCGGCAGCGGCCTACGCCATGCGCCGCAAGCCCCGCGACCCCGCATCGACGACCGGCGAAGCGGCCGCCGCACCTCGCACCCGCCGCCGCACCGGTCCCGTCGACGACGACCTCGAAGCCCGGGTGCGAGAGGCCTTCGTCGCCGGCCTGCTCGACCTCGACCGGGCGGGCCTTGTGGCCTACGACGAGTCGCTCCCGTCGTCGTGGATCGCCCGCCGCCTGGCGCAGGGCCGCAACCGCCGCGCCTTCGGCCAAGCCAGCGCCACCTTCGACGAGATCGTCTACGGCCGCCGCCCGCCCTCGCCCGAAGACGTCGAGCGCATCAAGGCCGGCTTCGCCGACATCGTCGGTGCCTCCAAACCGTGACGGCCGACAAGAAGGCCGTCTGGCGCACGGTGGCCGTGGCCGTGTCGATCGCCCTCGCCCTCGAAGTCGGCTTCGTCGTCGTCACCCTCCTGCGCCGGCCGCCCCGCGGCCCCGAGTCGTCGTCGTACGCCGCCGGCCAACGCGGCGCCCGGTCGTACGCGCGGCTGCTGGAACGGGGCGGCCACGACGTGCGCCGCCAGCGCATTCCCGTCGACGTGGAGCGGCCCGACCCGGCCGACACCGTCGTCATCCTCGGCGGCGAGCGGCCCGAGCCCGAAGAGGTCAGAGCCCTGCGCTCGTTCGTGGAGACCGGCGGCCGCTTGGTGGTGGCAGGCGACGAGAAGGCCGACGAGTGGCTGCAGCCGCTGGTGGGTTCGCTGCAACGGGGCGGCAGCCTCGTGGCGTGCCGCCCGCTGGCCACGGTGCCCGAAACCGCGGGGGTGGCCTACGTCGAATCGAGCGGAGAGGCGGGCTACGCCTATACCGGTCGGGCGCTGCCGATCCTCGGGTGCAACGGCGTCACCCTGGTCGCGGTGGCGACGTTGGGAAGCGGCCGCATCGTGGTGGTCAGCGACGACGCCGTGTTCCAGAACTACCTGCTGGGCGCCCGGGAGAACGCCGCCTTCGCCGTGGCCGCGGCGGGCGGCGTGCAACGCGACGTGGTGTTCCTCGAACATCTCCACGGCTTCGGCGCCCCGAGCGGCTTGGCCGCCCTGCCCGCCCGCTGGCAGCTCGCCCTCGCCGTCCTCCTCCTGGCCGCCCTCCTCGCCCTGCTCGCCCGCCGCCGCTCGGCACCCGCAGCCACCGCCACGAACGTCGACCACCCCCGCAGCGCCCACGCCGATGCGGTGGCCGAACGCTTGGCAGCCGCCCCCCGCCACGAAGCGGCGAGCGCCGTGCGGGCCGCGGCGCGCCGCGCCATCGCCGCGGCCGCAGGCGTGCCTCCCTCCGCGCCGGCCGAAGAACTGCGGGCCGCCGCCGCCCGCCTCGGCCTCCCCGACGACGACGTGCGTCTCGTGCTCGCCACCGGTGGCGACGACCGTGCTGCTGCCACCGCCGCAGGCCGCGTAATGGCCGCCTGCGCCCGCCTCGAACCTCCTCGACCCAAGGAACGTGATGCCTGAACCCCGCTCCCGACGAAAGCCCCGTACGTCCGACGACCTCGGCGCCTTGCGCGACCGGTTGCGCGACGAGGTCGCCAAAGTGGTGGTGGGCCAGAGCGAAGCCGTCGACCGGCTGCTGGCGGCGGCCCTGGTGGGCGGGCACGTCCTGCTCGAAGGCGTGCCGGGCGTGGCCAAGACCCTGTTGGCCCGGGCCTTCACCCGAGCTTTTGACCTCGACTTCCGCCGGGCCCAGTTCACCCCCGACATGCTCCCGTCCGACCTCACCGGCACCTCGGTGCTGCGGGGCGAGGAACTGCGCTTCCGCACCGGCCCGATCTTCACCAACGTGCTCTTGGCCGACGAGATCAACCGCACGCCGCCCAAGACGCAGGCCGCCCTGCTCGAAGCCATGCAGGAACGCCAAGTGTCGGTCGACGGCACCACCCACGCGCTGCCCGACCCGTTCTTCGTGATCGCCACCCAGAACCCCGTCGAGTACGAGGGCACGTACCCGTTGCCCGAGGCCCAGCTCGACCGCTTCCACGTGCGGGTGCAGATCGGCTACCCCGAACCCGAAGCGGAGATGGCCATGCTGCGCCTGGCCCACCTCGGCGTGGAAGTGGCCAGCCTCGACGACGTGGAGGTGGTGGCCGACGGCGCCGTCCTGCGTCGGGCCCGCCAGGCGGTCGAGGCCACCGAGGCCAGCGACGAGATCCTCGAGTACGTGACAGCCATCGTGCAGGCCACCCGCAGGCTGCCGAGCGCCACCCTCGGGGCCAGCCCCCGCGCCGCCGTGCACCTGTTGGCCGCGGCCAAGGCGTCGGCCGCGCTGGCCGGCCGCGACTACGTGACCCCCGACGACGTGGCCGCCATGTCGGTGCCCGTGCTGGCCCACCGCCTGCAACTGCGGCCCGAGGCGGAGTTCGACCGCTACACCACCGTCGACGCCGTCGAGGCGGCCTTGGCCGACGTGGCCGTGCCCCGCTGATCGTGCCCGTCCAGCCCACCGGCCGGTGCGCGGCGCTGGTGGCCGCGGCCGCCGTCCTGTGCTTGGTGGCACCGGTGCTCGGCGTCGTCGCGGTCATCGCCGTGGTCGCTGCTGCCGCGATAGATGCACTGCAAGCGCCCCGCCCTCGGGTGACGCGCACCGCGCCGCCATTCCTCGTGCGCGGCGTGCCCGGCGCCTTGCGGCTGCTGGTCGAGGGGACGGGCGAGGTGACACAACCCGGTACCGAAGCGCTCGACGTCGACGGCACGACCGTCACCGCGCGACGCCGCGGCCGACACGTCCTCCCACCGGTGGTGGCGCGGTGCCGGGGCCGCCTCGGCTTGGGCCAGTGGACCGGCCCGGTCACCGCCCCAGCCGAGCTCGTCGTGCACCCTGACGTGCTGGCTGCTCGCCGTTTGGCCCGCGCCGCACAGCAGGCCACCTTCGACGAGGAGTCAGGGCGGGCACGCGGGCCGCTGGGCCTCGGCACGTCGTTCGAGTCGTTGCGCGACTACCAACCCGACGACGACGTGCGCCTCGTCAACTGGAAGGCGTCGGCTCGGGCCGGGCGCCCGGTGGTCAACCAGTTCCGACTGGAGCAGTCGCGCGACGTGGTGATCCTGCTCGACGCAGGCCGCTTGATGACCGCCGTCACCGGCCCGCCGCCTGCGCCCACCGTCTTCGATGTTGCGGTCGACGCGGCGACCGCCTTGGCGCTCACCGTCGACGCGGTGGGGGACCGCTGCGGCCTCATCGCCTTCGCCGACCGGCCCCTCGTGCGCCTGGCGCCGAGGGCAGGCGGGGGCCGCGCCGTGGCCGCGGCCATGGCCGCCATCGAGGCCACGTCGGTCGACAGCGATTTCGAGACTGCCTTCCGCGCCCTGCCCACCAAAAGGGCCGTGGCCATCGTGTTGACCGACTTGGTCGACGACGCTGCCGCAGCCGCCCTGCAACGGGCCGTGCCCGTGCTCAGCCGGCGCCATCAGGTGCTCGTCGTGGCGCCCGACGACCCGATGCTGGCTGCCATGGTGGCGGCTGGTGCCGAGGGTGGCCGTGCCGCCTACCGAGCCGCTGCGGCTGCGTCGTTGCTGGAGGAACGCGACCGGGCCGCAGCCATGCTGCGCCGGGCTGCGGCCCGGGTGGTGGCGGCGTCACCGGAACGGCTGACTGCCGCGGCGTGCGCCGGCTACCTCGACCTCAAGACCCGCGCCCGCGCCTGACTGCGGAGCCTCGCGTCAGTACCGCGGTCCACCACGCCAGAGTGAGGACGGCAGCAATGGCGGCGGCCGTCTCCGGCGACGTACGGGCGGCGTCGCGCACGACGGTGCCCACCACGAGCAACGGCACCAACGTGAGCAGCACCTGGGCGCCGAGGGCCAAGCGGCGGGTCGCCTCGCCGCGCTCGCCGCGCACCACGGCCCACCCGGCCGACGCCCCCGCGGCGGTGGCAAACACCACGGCCGTCGCCAACGGCAACGCCGCCACCGCGACGGCCGCCGCCGTGCGCTCGTCGCCTGCCTGCCAGGCGGCGGCCGCCGTGGCCCCCGACTCCAATCCCACCCAGGCGAGCACCACCGCGGCGGGCACGAGCCCTGCGCACGCCGCGGCAAAGGCCAACGCCGCGGCCAACGGCCCCACGGGCAACGTCCACGCGCCCTCGACGATGTCGCGCCGCAACGCCACCGGGGCCACGTCGGCGCCCGCGGCCACGCCCCCCACGGCGGCGACGGCCAGCACGGCAACGGCAGCCAGCGCCCACGGCAACGACTCGGCCATCGCCTCCCAACACCCCCGCCGCAGCCACGCCACCAGTCGGTCGGGCTCGCTTCGCCCCGGAGCGAAAAGTTCGGCATGGCTCGCCGCCACCAAGTCCTCCAGCGCGTCGACCAGCGACTCGCCGGGCCAGCGCCGCCGGGCCAGCGCCAAGTCGGCCACCGCCTCCCGGTGCAGGCGCGACAGGCGGAGCACCTGGTCGCCGCGGCGCCGCTTGGTCGCCGTGGTGAGCCGAGCGAGCTCGGCCCACGCGTCGGCGCGAGCGGCTCGGAACTCGTCCACCGTACGGACCTGACCGGCTACCGTCATCGCGTGGGGCTCGAATCGCGGTTGGTGCTGCGCCTGGCCGAAGGTGCCCACGTCGAGCTTCGCATCGCAGGCGTTGCCTCCCGAGCGCTGGCGGCGGCCATCGATCTCGCGCTCGGCACGATGGCCATCTTCGCACTGACCGGCGGCCTCGCCATGTGGCAGGGCGAGCTGTCGTCCTGGTGGCTCGGTTCCGGTCCGGCCTTCGCCGTGCTCGCCGTGGTGGTCGGCCTGCCTTTGGCGAGCGAGCTGCTGTTCGCGGGCGCCACGCCGGGCAAGACCCTGCTCGGCCTGCGAGTGGTGGCGGGCGACGGCGGCCTGCTCACCGCCCAAGCTCTGCTCGTGCGCAACGTGCTGCGCGTCGTCGATGCCCTGCCCTTCCCCTACGGCGTGGGCCTGGCCGCTGCCGTGGTGAGCGACCGGGGCCAACGCCTCGGCGACCTGGCAGCGGGCACGGTCGTCGTGCGCCAGATCGCCGTCGATACGGCGGCGTTGGCTCCGCCCACCGCCACCGCCCTGGGATGGGCGGCGTCGCGCACGACCGTCGACCCCCGCATCTGGGACACCGCGGGCTTGGCCGACGACGACCTGCGGGCGGTGCGCCGCTTCCTCGAACGCCGGGCCACCCTGCCGCCCGGGCTGCGCACGTGGGCCGCCGACGAACTGGCTCGCCGCGTCGGCCCCAAGCTGGTCGGCGCGCCCACCGACTTGCCGTCGGAAGCACTGTTGGAGGGCGCCGTGCTCGGTCGGCTGTCCGGCGCCGAGGAGGACGATGGCGCTCGTCGGTGACCCGGCCTGGCGCGTCGTCGCCGACGAAGGCCACTTGGTGGTGACGGCCGGCGCCGACGCCGTGTGGCTGTTGGAGGACGTGCCCGCCTCGGTGGCCGACGTGGTGGCGCGCTACTGGAGCGACGCGCCCCCCGCCGACGTGCCCGCCGAAGCCCGCCCGGTGGTGGAGCACTTGGCGGGACTCGGTGCGTTGCGGCCCGCAGCGTTGTCGGCCGCGCCGACCTCGGTCGGCCTCGTGGTCGTCGGCTCCCCGTTGCCCGCGTTCGCCGATGCCCTCGGTGCGGCCGACGGCGTGGCCGACCTCACGATCGTGCTGCGCACCAACGCCCCACTGCGGGCGCTCATCGACGTGGCCGCCGACCTGCGCTCGCCCCATGTGCTCTGCGACGTGGCCTTCCACCACTCGATCGTGCTCGGCCCCCACGTGGTGCCCGGCGACACGGCCTGCCTCGCCTGCTTGGCCGGCCGGGTGGGCACCCGCTGGGGCGACCCCGAGCCGCCCGCCGAGCCCCGCGCCGCGGCGGACGCCGCCCTCGCCGCCGCGTTGACGCGCCGGTTGCTCGCCAACCAACACGACGGGGGAGCGCCGCTCGTCAACGCCACCGTCACCTTCGACCTGCTGACGTTCGCGACGCGACGCGAGCCGCTGTGGCGCTCGTCGGCCTGCGCGGTGTGCGCCGACTGGCCCGACGACGGCCGACTGTCGTTGCCGTGGGCATGACGCCGACCGGCGCCGCCGTGCGCATGCCCGATCAGTTCCGGCCGTCGCGCGACACCCCGATGGCGGCCACGCCGACGTGCTGCTGCTGTTGCTGCTGCCTGAGCACGGTCATCACCGCGTCGATCGTCCTGCCCATGCGCGTGGAGCTCCTCGCCCGGCAGGCGCCTTCCGTCGCCCCGGCTCGCGTCACGACATCGAAGACAGTGGCGGTCGCCGCCCCGCTGGGTTCCTTCGCCCTGTCCCTGCTCGTCGTCTGGCGGTGGGGAGAACCTGCGGCATTCACGGCCGTCTTGTTGGTGGCGACGATGGCGTCACTGGCCGTTGTGTTCGCGCCGTTCGGCTCGCCGCTGCGTTCCCTGAAGGTGACGGCGGTGTTGGCTGCGGCTTTCGTGGCCGAGTTCACGGTCGGCCTTGTCGGCATCCTGGCCACCGCCGGCATCGGCTATCTCGCCGTCGCCGTGTTCGGCGCCGTCGTCGTCGTCAACTTCCACCGGCGGCAATTGGCGGGAACCCGACCGGCCTTTCAGGCCGTCGATGCACCAGCGCCTCCTCCCGTCCCGCGCCCGCCTTCGAACGGTGACCCCTCGTGAACCTCGTGCGCATGCCCGACCAGTTCCGCCCGTCGCGCGACACGCCGATGGCGGCCACGCCGACGTGCTGCTCGTGCTGCTGCTGCTGTTGCTGCGTCAGCACCTTGATCACGTCGTCGATCGTGCTCCCCATGCGGGTCGAACTGATGGCCCGCCAAGCGCCGGCCGTGCCGCGCGACCGGGTCACCACCTCCAAGATGCTGGCCGGGCTGGCCCCGGTAGTGGCCGTCCTGGTCGGCATCGTCGCGGCGCGCGCCTCCCAAGACCTCACCTTCGTGCTCGTCGCCGTGGCGCTCTCACTGGTGGCGGTGCTGGGGGTGGCCTACGCCCCGTTCGGCCAAGGCGTGCGCTCGATTACCACGACCGTGGCGTTCCTCGCGGCGTTCGCCGTGGAGGTGGTGGTGGGCGCCTTCGGCATCCTCGCCACCGCGGGCATCGGCTACGCCATCGTCGGCATCCTGGCGGGCGTCGGCGTGGTCAGGTTCCACACCCGGCAGTTGCACGAGGGCGGGGGAGGCCCGAGCGGCCCCGCAGCCCCGCAACGGCCGGGCAGCCCGCCCCCGCCGTTGCCCCGGCCACCGTCGAGCGAGGAATGACCCTGCTCGACCAGGCAGTGGGCTGGCGCCACGGACTGGTGGCCGATGTCGGCGACATCCCCGTGACCTTGGCCGATCTCCCCCTCGCCAACCGGGTGGCGACGCTGACGCCGGTGACCGGCGACTCCAGCGCAGGCGGCGTGTCAAGCGATCCCGTGGCCGCCCGCTGCGCGGCCATCGCCGAAGCGGTCGAGCGGTATGTGGCTGTGGTGTGCGCGTTGCCGCCTGCCTCGGCCACCAGCCGGCTCCCGTTCGACGCCGGCGGCCCGACCACCGACGTCTACTCGGTGGTCGACGGCAGCGCGTGGGCGGCGCCCGTCTCCCTCGTCACCCTCGACCCCGCCCGCAGCACCGTCTCCACCTCGTCGGGCCTGGCCGCCGACGGCTCGCCGTTGCGCGCCCTGCTGCGGGCCGTGCAGGAACTGGTCGAGCGAGACGCCCTGATGGTCACCTGGCTGCACGGCGTGGCCGCCCGCCAAGTGCCACTGGCCGAGCGGTTGGCCGGACCGGTGCGGGCGCGTGGCGGCGACGCCGTGTGCTTCGACATCACCCCTGCCTACAGCCCGCACCCGGTGGCCGCGGTGGCCGGGAACCTGCCCCAGCGGGGCCGGCCCCGCCTGTCGCTGGGCCTCGCTTGCCGCGCCCGGTGGGACGATGCGGTGGAGAAGGCGTATGCCGAATGGGCGCAAGGCGTGATCTTCGCGGGCATGTACCGCTCGCGTTATCCGGGGCTGCGACTGGAGCCCGACGAGGTGACCGACTTCGACCGCCACGCCGCCTACTACACCCTGCACCCCGAGCGGTGGGCCGACCTGCCGCTGTGGGGCGGCCCGGTCGGGGAGCGGCCGCCCGACGCCGCCGTGGTCGGCCGTCCCGCCGACGAGCTCCACCACCTGGCCACCACGTTGGCTGCCAACGGTGTCGACACCTACTACCGCGACCTCACCACCGTGGATGCCGCCGCCGTGGGCCTGCGGGTGGTGCGGGCGCTGGCCCCCGACCTCGTCCCCATCCACGGCGACCACCGCCGGCCCCACCTAGGCGGCACCGCACCCGACATGGCGCGCCGGTACCCGCAGGCGACAAGCACGGTGTTCCCCAACCCGGCACCGCACCCGCTGGGATGACCGACGAGCTCACGCCCTGGCGCGACTTCTGGTTGGCGAGCGAACTGTCGCCTGCCACCGGCCCTGCCTTCGGCGAACGCATCAACGACGCCGTGCCGCCGTCCGACTACCCGGGCCGGTTCACCTACGCGGCGGCCGACCATGCCTTGCCGCGACCAACCGACGCGCTGGCCGAGGCTCAGGCCGCCCGCGCCTCGACACGGGACTTTGCCCCCGGCCCGCTGCCCGCCGACGCGCTGGGTGCCGTCTTCAGCGCCTTCGCCGACGGCGCCGCTCGGCGCCGGGCGTGGCCGTCGGCGGGCGGGCTGTACCCGCTCGAGGTCTTCGCCCTGCTGCTGGCCGTCGACCACCCGCTCGACGGGCGGGCCGTGCATTACGAACCCGACACCCACGGGCTGACCGACGTCGGGCCGGCGCCGTCGTGGGCGGAGGTGCAGGAGCCGCTGGGGGGCATGGCCCTCACCGGCGCGCCGCAGGTCGTCGTGCTCTTCGTGCTCGACCCCGGCGCCATGCAGGCCAAATACGGCAACCGAGGCGGCCGCTTCGCCTTGGTCGAAGTCGGCCACGCCGCCCAGAACCTGGCCCTGCGCCTGGGCGCCTCGGGCCTGGCGGGCTGCGAGCTCGGCGGCACCTACGACCGTACGGTCAAGCGGTTGCTGGGCCTCGACGACCCGGCCGTCCTCGTCGCCCTCGGCTACGCCTGCGGCCTCCACCCCGAAGTTGCGTACAGAACGCGCCGGAAAACGGCACGTTTCCTCCGCAACTTCCGGAGGGGCGGGCGATGAGGAGGTGGTCGGCCGCCATCCTGGTGGCCATGGTGACGGGCGCCTGCAACGGCAACTCGGCGGTGATCCCCAAAGGCGAGGAGTACGAGGCCGCCGCCATGGTGCTGGAGGCCGAGGGGCACGGGCCGGTGCTCTGCCTCGGCCCCATCCTGGCCTCGCTCCCGCCCGGCTGCGGCGGCCCACCGGTGCGCAACTGGCACTGGGCCAAGGCGCCGCAGAAGGAGACACAGGCCGGGGTGACGTGGGCCGACGTCAACCTGCGCGGCACCTGGGACGGCCACGCCTTCACGGTGACGGCCGTCCTCGACCACCCGCCCGCTGCAGGCACCCCGTCGAGCGGCGCCTCGTCCTTCCCGCCCGCGTGCCCCACACCGGAGGCCATCGACCCCACGGCGTCGTTCGAGGAGTGGGGCGACCCCGGCCTCCAAAGCGACCCCGATGTTGCCGCCCTCTGGGTCACCTACGAGCCGCGGGCCGTGAACGTCGTCGTGCGGCCTGGTGCAGGCGCCCGCGTCAAGGAGGACATCCGGCGCACGTTCCCAGGCCCGCTGTGCCTGGTGGAGCGTGACCAGAAGTCCCGGACCGAACTGCGCACAATCCAGCATCGCCTCACAGAGCGGCTCGGGTCACAGTTCTTGAGCGGCGCCGTCGACGAAGTACGGGGCCAGGTCGTCGTGGAGGTGATCGTGGCGGACCCGGCGCGGCAGGCCGAGCTCGACCGGGAGTTCAGCGCAGGCGTGGTGCGGCTCACCGGCCGCCTCCAACCGGTCAGTCGAAATCGCCCGCCACATGGCGGAGGTGGGTGAGCCCGTCGATCAACCGCTCGAGCTCTTCGTCGCCCAAGTCGACGCCGAAGCGCACGGCGGTGACCGCCTTGGTGGCTTTGGCCGCCAACCGCCGTCCCGCAGGGGTGATGGTGGCGAGGGTGCGGCGCCGGTCGCCGGGGTCGGGCACCCGCTGCACCAAGCCGTCGTCCTCCAGCTTGTCGACCAGCTTGGAGATGCCCGTCGGGTGCACCATCAGGCGGTCGCCCATCTTCGTCATGGGGAGCGACCCCTTGCGGGTGAACGACAGCAGCATCAGCACCTCGTAGCGGGCGAACGACAGCCCGTGGGGCCGCAGCGCCCGTTCCACCGCGGTCGACACCAACTGCTGGGCCCGCATGACCGAGGTGGCTGCCGCCATGGCGATGGGCTCGTCGAGCCGATGCGCCTCCCACTGCTGCCGAGCCTCGTGGATGGGGTCGAAGGCCACGGGCAACAGAGTACTAAGAGCGCACATTCAATGAGCACTCTTGGAAATGGGTACGCTGGTCGGCATGACTGCCGAGCTCCACCGGCCCGTTCACCCCGTGCGCTTCGTCACCGCCGCGGCGCTGTTCGACGGGCACGACGCCGCCATCAACATCATGCGGCGCATCCTCCAATCGCAGGGGGCCGAGGTCATCCACCTCGGCCACAACCGCTCGGTCGACGAGGTGGTGGCCGCCGTCGTCGACGAGGACGTGCAGGGCGTCGCCATCTCGTCGTACCAGGGCGGGCACATGGAGTTCTTCAAGTACTTGGTCGACCGCCTGCGGGACGAGGGCCTCGGCCACGTCAAGGTCTACGGGGGCGGCGGCGGGGTGATCGTGCCGGCAGAGATCGCCGAGCTGCACGCCTACGGCGTGGCCCGCATCTTCTCGCCCGACGACGGCCAGCGCCTGGGCCTGGCCGCCATGGTCAACACCATGATCCGCGAGTGCGACCTACCGCCTGCCGCCGACCTGCCCGCCTCGCTCGACCCCCTCTACGGCTGGCACCGCCCCACCCTCGCCCGCGTCATCAGCGCCCTGGAGGCCGGCGTCCTGCCCGAGGCCCAGCGGGCCGAGGTCACAGCCACCGCCGCCGGGCGCAACGTGCCCGTACTCGGCATCACCGGCACCGGCGGCTCGGGCAAGTCGTCGCTCACCGACGAACTGGTGCGGCGCTTCCGCCTCGACCAGGAGGACAAGCTGCGCATCGCGGTGCTGGCCATCGACCCCACCCGACGCAAGGGGGGCGGGGCGCTGCTGGGCGACCGCATCCGCATGAACAGCATCGACACGCCCCAGGCCTTCTTCCGCTCGCTGGCCACCCGGGGCGCCGCCTCCGAGGTGCCCGAGGCGCTGGCCGACGCCGTCGACGCCTGCAAAGCGGCCGGGGCCGACCTGGTCGTCGTGGAGACCCCGGGCATCGGCCAAGGCGACTCGGGCATTGTGCCCTTCGTCGACGTGTCGCTCTACGTGATGACGCCCGAGTTCGGCGCCGCCTCCCAGTTGGAGAAGATCGACATGCTCGACTTCGCCGATGCCGTGGCCATCAACAAGTTCGAGCGGCGCGGCGCCGAGGACGCCCTGCGCGACGTGCGCCGCCAGGTCGCCCGCAACCGCGAGCAGTTCAACGTGGCACTCGACGACCTGCCGGTCTTCGGCACCATCGCCGCCCGCTTCAACGACGACGGCGTCACCGCGCTGTACCAGCACCTGCGGGGGCGCCTGGCCGAGCACGGCCTGCGCACCTCGGCGGGCACGCTGCCGGTTGTCGAGAGCAAGGTGTCGTCGCGGGCCGAGGTCGTGGTGCCGCCGAACCGCAACCGGTACCTGGCCGAGATCGCCGAGGCGGTGCGGGCCTACCACGCGGAGACGGCCGAGCAGGTCGACATTGCCCGCCGCCTGCAACAGGTGCGAGAGACCCGGGCAGCCTTGGTGGAGCGGGGTGCGGAAGTCGACGCCCTCGACCAACTGGAAACCGAGTTGGCGGCGACCCTCGACCCTCACTCTCGATCACTGCTCGAGGGTTGGGACGCCGTGGTGGCCGAGTACGCGGCGGTGCCCAAGCGCACATCGCTGGCCGGAACGGACCTCTCCCGCGTGTCGTTGCCCCGTTACGCCGACCACGGCGAACTGTTGCGGTGGCTGCGCTGCGAGAACGTGCCCGGCCGCTTCCCGTTCGCCGCAGGCGTCTTCCCCCTCAAGCGCGAGGAGGAGGACCCGGCCCGCATGTTCGCGGGGGAGGGCGACCCGTTCCGCACCAACCGGCGGTTCCACCTGCTGGCCGAGGGGCTGCCCGCCACACGCCTGTCGACGGCCTTCGACTCGGTCACCCTCTACGGCTTCGACCCCGACGAACGCCCTGACATCTACGGCAAGGTGGGCAATTCGGGCGTGTCGATCGCCACCCTCGACGACATGAAGGTGCTCTACGGCGGGTTCGACCTGTGCGATCCCAAGACGTCGGTGTCGATGACGATCAACGGCCCGGCGCCCACCATCCTGGCCATGTACCTCAACACGGCGATCGACCAGCGGCTCGACCGCTTCGAGCAGGACAACGGCCGCCCGCCCACCGCCGAGGACGCAGCCGAGGTGCGGGCCTGGGTGCTGAAGAACGTGCGGGGCACGGTGCAGGCCGACATCCTCAAGGAGGACCAAGGCCAGAACACCTGCATCTTCTCCACCGAGTTCTCGCTGGGGATGATGGCCGACATCCAGGAGTGGTTCGTGGCCCACGAGGTGCGTCGCTTCTACTCGGTGTCGATCTCCGGCTACCACATCGCCGAGGCGGGCGCGAACCCCATCACGCAGCTGGCCTTCACCCTGGCCAACGGCTTCACCTACGTCGAGGCCTACCTGGGCCGGGGCATGCAGGTCGACGACTTCGCCCCCAACCTCAGCTTCTTCTTCTCCAACGGGATGGACCCCGAGTACACGGTCATCGGCCGGGTGGCCCGGCGCATATGGGCCGTGGCCATGAAGGAGCGCTACGGGGCCAACGAGCGCTCGCAGAAGCTGAAGTACCACGTGCAGACCAGCGGGCGGTCGCTGCACGCCCAGGAGATGGCGTTCAACGACATCCGCACCACCCTGCAGGCCCTGTGCGCCATCTACGACAACGCCAACAGCCTCCACACCAACGCCTACGACGAGGCGGTGACCACGCCGACGGGCGAGTCGGTGCGCCGGGCCCTGGCCATCCAACTCGTCATCAACAAGGAGTGGGGCCTCGCCATGAACGAGAACCCGCTGCAGGGGTCGTTCGTGGTCGAAGAGCTCACCGACCTGGTGGAAGAGGCCGTGCTGGCCGAGCTCGAGCGCATCAGCGAGCGGGGCGGCGTGTTGGGGGCCATGGAGACCGGCTACCAGCGCGGTCGCATCCAGGACGAGTCGATGCTCTACGAGCAGCGCAAGCACGACGGCTCGCTGCCTCTCGTCGGGGTCAACACCTTCCTCAACCCCAAGGGCGACACCACGCCTGAGGTCGTCGAACTGGCCCGCTCCACCGAGGAGGAGAAGCAGGGCCAACTGGGCCGGCTGCGGGAGTTCCAGGCCCGGCACACCGCCGAACGGCCCGCCGCCCTGGAGCGGTTGCAGCAGGCCGCGTTGGCCGGGGAGAACCTCTTCGAGGTGCTGATGGACGTCGTACGGGTGTGCTCGCTGGGTGAGATCACGGGCGCCCTCTTCGAGGTCGGAGGCCGCTACCGCCGCAACGTGTGAGGCCGGTCATCGCAGTGCGTAGATGACTACGACAGGCGTAGTCCTGTCCGTTTAGTCCTTCTCGTCCTTCAGTTCTGCGTGTACCGTCCGATGTTTACCGGGGGACAACGGAAGGCAGATCGTGGCGGACAACGTTTGCAGTGGGGGGATTCCTGTGTCGACGCGCGTACGAGCGGTGCTCGTGTTGGCGTTCGGGATGCTGGTAGCGCTGGCGGGCCTCGGCTCACCGGCAACCGCAGCCGAAGGGACGGTCCAGGCCTCGGCGGCCCAGCGCGGTTACGTGCTGGTCGACAACGCGGGCGTCACCACCGGCTTCGGTGATGCCGCAGCAGCGGGGAGCCTGTCGGGCGCCAAGCTGCGGGCACCGATCGTCGATGCCGAATCGACGCCCACCGGGCTGGGCCACGTCATGGCTGCGTCCGACGGCGGCGTGTTCACCTTCGGCGATGCGCCGTTCTTCGGTTCGCTGGCGGGCACAAAGCTGAACGCCCCCATCGTGGGCGTCGACGTCACCCGCACGGGCGGGGGCTACATCCTCTTCGCCGCCGACGGCGGCGTCTTCACCTTCGGCGACGCCCCCTACCGCGGCTCGCTGGGGAGCATGAAGCTCAACAAGCCGATCGTCGACGGCGCCCTCAACAAGGCCAACGACGGCTACATCCTCACCGCAGGCGACGGCGGTGTCTTCACCTTCGGCAACACCAGCTTCGGCGGGTCCATGGCGGGCACAAAGCTCAACGGCCCGGTCGTCGAGATCATGATGGCCGACGAAGGCCCCGGCTACGCCTTGATCGCCGACGACGGCGGCATCTTCACCTTCAACGGCTTCACCTTCTACGGCTCGCTGGGCGGCATGAAGTTGAACGCCCCCATCACCGACGCCGCCCCCAGCTCCACCGGCGACGGCTACAACCTGCTCGGCGCCGACGGCGGCGTGTTCGCCTTCGGCGACGCTCCCTTCGCCGGGTCGCTCGGCGGCACCAAGGTGCCCCGCCCGCTCATCGCCATCCTCGGCCTGGCCAACGAAGCTCCCGTGGCGAACGCCGACACCTACAGCGCCACCGAGGACACCGTCCTGACCAAGTCGGCCGCAGAAGGCGTGCTGGCCAACGACACCGACGACGACGGCGACCCGCTGACGGCTTCGTTGGTGACAGGCCCGACCAAGGGCACCCTTACCCTCAACGGCGACGGCTCGTTCACCTACACCCCGAACGCCAACGCCAACGGCACCGACTCGTTCACCTATCGCGCCACCGACAGCAACGACGCCTCCGACACGGCGACGGCGACGATCAACGTGGGCGGCGTCAACGACGCCCCCGTGGCCGTGGGCGACACAGGTGCCACGAGCGAGGACACCGCGCTGGTGGTCGCCGCTCCCGGCGTACTCGCCAACGACGCCGACATCGACCTCGACCCGCTGACCGCCGTCTTGGTGGCCGGCCCGAGCAACGGCTCGCTGACGCTCAACCCGAACGGCTCCTACACCTACACCCCGAACGCGAACTACAACGGCGCCGACTCCTTCACCTACAAGGCCAACGACGGCGCCGCCGACAGCAACACCGTGACGGTGGCCTTGACGGTCACCGCGGTCAACGACGCCCCCGTCGCCGTCAACGACGTCGGCAGCACCGATGAGGACACTGTTCTCAACGTTCCCGCCCCCGGCGTGCTGGCCAACGACAGCGACGTCGAGGGCAGCCCCATGACGGCCGGGCTGGTGGACGACGTCGACAACGGCACGTTGACCCTCAACCCCAACGGCTCCTACACGTATACGCCGAACGCCAACTACAACGGCGCCGACTCCTTCACCTACAAGGCCAACGACGGCACCGCGGAGGGCAACACGGCCACTGTCACGTTGACCGTCACCGCGGTCAACGACGCTCCCGTGGCCGACGACGACTCCTACTCGACCAACGAGGACACTCCGCTCACCGGCAACGCTCCCGGCGTGCTCGACGGCGACAGCGACGTCGACGGCGACTCCCTGTCGAGCACCGTCCTCGACGACGTCGACCACGGCACCCTGGTGCTGAACGCCGACGGCTCGTTCACCTACACGCCGACCGCCAACTACAACGGCCCCGACGCCTTCACCTACACCGTGGCCGACGGCAACGGCGGCACCGACGTCGGCGCTGTCACCCTCACGGTCAACGCCGTCAACGACGCCCCCGTGGCCGTCAACGACGCCTACAACACGGCCGAGGACACGCCGCTCGCCGTCGTCGCCCCCGGCGTGCTGGCCAACGACAGCGATGTCGAGGGCAGTCCGCTCACCGCGGTGCTGGGCACCGGCCCGGCCAACGGCACGCTGGCACTGAACGCCGACGGCAGCTTCACCTACACGCCGAACGCCGACTACGCCGGCGGGGACTCGTTCACCTACAAGGCCAACGACGGCACCAGCGACAGCAACGTGGCCACCGTGAACCTCACGGTGAACCCGGTCAACGACGCTCCCGTGGCCGACGACGACACCTACAACGTCGCCGAGGACACCCCGCTTGTCGTCGCTGCTCCGGGCGTGCTGCTCGGTGACAGCGACGCCGACCGCGACACCTTGACGGCAACCGTGCTCGACGACGTCGACCACGGCACCCTTGCACTCAACGCCGACGGGTCGTTCACCTACACCCCGACCGCCGGCTACAACGGGCCGGACGCGTTTACCTACACGGTGGCCGACGGCAACGGCGGCTCCGACACCGGCGCCGTCGCCCTGACCGTCGACAGCGTCAACGACGCCCCGGTGGCTGCCGACGACGCCTACAACACCAACGAGGACACCCCGCTCGTCGTGACCGCACCGGGCGTGCTCGGCAACGACACCGACGCTGACGGCAGCCCGCTCACCGCCACGACCTTCGGCAACGCGGTCAACGGCGCCGTTACCGGCAACCCCGACGGCTCGTTCACCTTCACGCCTGTAGCCAACTTCACCGGCATCGCGTCGTTCGACTACACGGTGTCGGACGGCACGCTCACCGATTCGGGCACGGTCACCGTGACGGTGGCGCCGGTGGCCGACGCCCCGGTGGCGACGAACGATTCCTATGCCACAGACGAGGACGTGACGCGCAACGTCGTCGCTCCCGGCGTGCTGGCCAACGACACCGACGCCGACGGCGACGCCCTCACCGCAGTCCTGGTCAACGGGCCCGCCAACGGCACCCTCACCCTCAACGCCGACGGCTCCTTCAGCTACACGCCCAATCCCAACTTCAACGGCGCCGACACGTTCACCTACAAGGCCAACGACGGCGGCCTCGACAGCAACATCGCCACCGTGACGATCACGGTCAACCCGATCGCCGACGCGCCGGTGGCCGTCGACGACGGCCCCTACGCGGGCGTTCAGAACACGAACCTGACAGTGGCCGCGCCTGGCGTCCTCGCCAACGACACCGACGCCGACGGCCAGGCGCTCACTGCCGGCAACGCCAGTGACCCCGCCAACGGCACGGTCACGCTGAACCCCGACGGTTCGTTCACCTACGCCCCCGGCACGTTCTTCACCGGCACAGACACCTTCACCTACGACGTGAGCGACGGGACTGCTACCGACTCCGGCACGGTGACGATCAACGTCATGCCCCCGAACGCGACCCCGACCGCTGACGCCACCAGCGCCAGTGGCAACGAGGACGGCGGCGCCATCCCCGTCACCCTGACCGGCCACGACGCCGACGGCGACGCGCTGACGTTCACCGCGGGCACGGCCTCCAACGGCCTCGTGACCGTGCCGAGCGGCACCAGCTGCGACACCAACACGCCCAGCACCTGCACGGCCACGGTGACCTACACGCCCAGCGCCAACTTCAACGGCGGCGACAGCTTCACCTACACCGTCAACGACGGCACCATCGACTCGGCCCCCGCCACCGCCACCATCACCGTCAACCCGGTGAACGACGAGCCCACCTTCACCAAGGGCGACAACCAGTCCGTCAACGAGGACGCGGGGGCGCAGACGGTCAACGGGTGGGCCACGGCCGTCAGCGCAGGCCCGGCTAACGAATCGGTCCAGGCCGTCACCTTCACGGTGACGACCGACAACGACGGGATGTTCTCCGCCCTGCCTGTCGTGAACAGCGCGGGCGACCTGACCTACACGGCCGCAGCCAACGCCAACGGCTCGGCCACGGTCTCGGTCACGCCGGTCGACGACGGCGGCACGGCAAACGGCGGCGACGACACGGGCGCCACCCAGACGTTCACCATCACGGTGACCGCCGTCAACGACACCCCCAGTTTCACCAAGGGCTCCGACCAGACGGTCAACGAAGACGCCGGTGCGCAGAGCATCAGCAACTGGGCCTCGGCCATCAGCAAGGGTCCGGGCGACGAGTCGGCCCAGACCCTCTCGTTCACCACCTCGAACGACAACAACGCCCTGTTCTCGGTGCAGCCCGGCGTCACCCCCACGGGCACCCTGACCTACACGACGGCACCGAACATCTACGGGTCGGCCACGGTGACGATCTCGCTCTCCGACAACGGCGGCACCGCCAACGGCGGCGACGACACCAGTGACGCCCAGACGTTCACCATCACGGTGAACCCCGTCAACGACGCCCCGGTGGCGGCGGCCAAGTCGTTCGACGTGGAGACCAACATGAAGCGGTCGATCTCCGGCTTGCTCGCAGGCGCCACCGACCCCAACGACGTCGCCGGTGATGCGGCATGGTCCCCGACGTACACCCTCGGCAGCGTCACGGCCGGTGCAGGCTGCGTCGGCTGCACAATCTCCAACGTCGACAACGCCAACGGCAGCTTCGACTTCGAGCCGCCCGCAGGCGGCACGGGTGACTACACGGTCACCTACACGGTGGTCGACAGCGGGCACCCGGCGCCGGGTGTGGCCAGTGCGCCGCAGACCATCACCTTCACAGTGAGCGGCCCGGTCATCTGGTACGCCGATGCTGCCTCGGGCAACGACACCACGGGCACGGGCACCCTCACCCGACCCTTCGCCACCCTCACCAAGGTGGCCACGGTCGACGCTGCGGGCCACCGGGTCTTCGTGCACTCGGGCACCTACGCCGCGGGCATCTCGCTTCCCAACAACGAGTGGTTGGTCGGTGCAGGCGCCAAGGCGACGTCGTTTGACGACCTCATGGGCATCACCCCGCCCGCGGGCACCGTTGCCCGCCCCGCGGTGAACGGGACCAACCCGACCGTGCAGTCCACGGTCACCCTGGGCACCGACAACGTCGTTCGCGGCCTCACCCTCACGGGGGCCAACGCCCTCACGGGCACGTCCTTCGGCACGCTCACCACCGGCGTCGGCAGCGCCGCCGACGTGGTGCTCAACAGCGCGGGGCAGGCGCTGAGCCTGAGTACCGGCACGATCACCGGTGACTTCGTCTCCACCACGTCGAGCGGGGGCACCGACAACGTGTACCTCTCCGCGGTGAACACCACCACGCCGACCTCGCTCGGCACCGGCGCCCTCTCGGGCGCGGCGGCGGAGGGCTTCCAGGTCGTCAGCGGCACCGGCACCTTCACCTACGCAGGCACGGTGGCCAATGCCACCGGCACGACGGTGTCGATCGCCAACAAGACGGGCGGCACGGTGACGTTCAACGGCGCCGTGAGTGACACCACCGGTGCCGGCGTCTCGCTGACCACCAACACGGGCGCCACCATCGCCTTCAACGGCGGCGTCAACCTCACCTCGGCCACCAGCCCGGCCTTCGCCGCCACCGGCGGCGGCACGGTGACGGTGGTAGGCGCAACCAACACCCTGTCGAGCACGACCGGCACGGCCCTCAACGTGGTCAACACCACGATCGGCGCCAGTGACCTGACGTTCCAGAGCATCTCGGCCAACGGCGCCACCAACGGCATCGTGCTCAACAGCACGGGGAGTTCCGGCAACCTCACGGTCACCGGCACGGGCTCCACGCTCGGCTCCGGCGGCACCATCCAGAACACGAGCGGCGACGGCATCTCGCTCACCAACACGCGCGACGTGTCGCTGGCCAACGTCAACGTCACCAACGCCAACGGGCACGGCATCCGCGGCTCGGCCGTCACCAACCTGACCCTCACCCGGGCCCAGGTGGCGGGCGCAGGTGATGCCGACAACGAGCACGGCGTCTACCTGTCGAACCAGGCAGGCACGCTGGCGATCACCGGCGGCACCTACAGCGACGCCACCGAGACGCTGCTGCTGGTCGAGAACAACAACACCAACGTCACCGTCAACGTCACAGGTGGCACCACGTTCTCGAGCGTCGGCGGCACCTTTGCCAGCCAGGCCATCCAGTTCACCCCGGACGGCTCATCCGCCATCACGGCGACGGTCAACGGAACGACGTTCACCAACATCAAGGGCAACTCCTTGCTGGTGGGCGCCGCCAACGGCCTTGGGAGTGGCACGAGCACGGTGGCCTTCACCAGCAACACGGTGAACAGCGCGGCCGGGTTCGCAGGCGGCCTGGTCGCCAGCGGCCAGGACAACACGACGACGGTGTTGACGGTGAACGGCAACACCTTCACCGGAGCAGGCGGCAACGGCGTGGTGAGCACGGACACCAACGACAACTCGCTGCTCCGCGGAACGATCACCAACAACACGTTCACGAACCCGGCGGGCCATGCCATCACCGGCTTCGTTGACGAGACCGCCGACACCCGTCTGCTCATCGAGAACAACTCGATCTCCAATGCAGGCGGCGACGGCATCCAACTCACGAACTTTGGTGACGACAGCCCGGCGGCTTCGGTGTCCACGGCCCACTTCATCGTGCGCAACAACACAATCAGCGGGCACAGCGGCAACGGAGCTGTGGCGTTCGTCGGTGGGATCGGCATCTTCAACTTCGACGGCGACGGCGACACCACGTGCGCTGCCGTCAGCGGCAACAGCGTCAGCGGGACGCCGGGGCCGGCCGGCACCTACTTCGACATCTACCTCCAGGACAACGGAGGCGTCGGCAGCTTCAAGTTCCAGGAGAGCCCGGACACGTCCGGAACGGGCGACGTGACGCAGGCCTACATCCACTCGCTCAACCCGGGCACCACGTTCGGCAACCTGTTCAACACGGACGCCGAGTTCTCCAACGGCACCACGTGCACAACGCCATGAGCAAGGAGCATTGCAATGGGTGAACCGTTCCTCGGCGAAATCCGGATCATGGCCTTCGACTACCCGCCGCGCGGGTGGGCGTACTGCAACGGCCAGTTTCTGCCGATCAACCAGAACCAAGCGCTGTTCTCCCTGTTGGGGGTCATGTACGGCGGCAACGGCCAGACGACGTTCGCCCTGCCCGACCTGCGCAGCAAGGTTCCGTTGCACGTGGGGGCCGGCTTCGCGCAGGGGACGGCCGGCGGTGAGGCCGCTCACACGGTGACGACGCAGGAGCTGCCGCAGCACATCCACTTCGCCCAGGGCACGTCCGACCCGGCGTCGTCGGCCGTTCCCACCGGAAACCTCCTGGCGACGGTCGACAACACCACGTTCGGCGCCGCCTACAACGGCGGCAGCGGCCTGGCCGCCATGGCGCCCAACGCATTGGGGAACGCGGGCGGCAGCCAGCCCCACGAGAACCGCCAGCCCTACACCGTCCTCAGCTTCTGCATCGCCCTCCAAGGCATCTTCCCGAGCCGGAACTAGGAGCTCACATGAGCCAACCATTCGTAGGAGAGATCCGCATGTTCGCCGGGAACTGGGCCCCTGTGGGGTGGGAGTTCTGCGACGGCGCCCTGTACCCCATTTCGGAGAACGAGACGCTGTTCACGTTGATCGGCACCCGCTACGGGGGCGACGGGGAGACCACCTTCGCGGTGCCGAACCTCTCCGGCCGGGTGCCGATGCACATGGCATCCGTCCCGACAATGGGCGAGATGGCGGGCGTCGAGAGCGTCACGTTGACGACCAACCAGATGCCGGTGCACAACCACGCGTTGCTGGCATCGGAGGGCGTCGCCGACACTGTCACCGTCAGCGGGAACGTCCCCGCCGAGGCGGCGAAGCGTTTCTACGTGAGCCCGGGCACGACCACGGCGATGTCGCCCTCGGCCATCCTGCCCACGGGCGGCAGCCAGCCGCACGAGAACATGCAGCCGTTCACGGTCGTGACATTCATCATTTCGTTCTACGGCCTCTACCCTCAACCCACCTAGGAGCGACATGTCAGATCCGTTCCTCGCAGAGATCCGTGTCTTCGGCTTCAACTTCGCTCCGACCGGGTGGGCACAGTGCAACGGCCAGCTCATGCCGTTGTCGCAGAACACCGCCCTCTTCGCTTTGCTCGGCACCATGTACGGCGGCGACGGCAAGAGCACGTTCGCGTTGCCCGACCTGCAGGGCGGCGTGCCCGTGGCGGCCGGGTCGGGATCGGGCTTGAGCCAACGGACGGTCGGTGAGACCGGTGGCTCGCCCTACATCACCCTGCTCCAATCCGAAATGCCCGTCCACGCGCACACGGAGGCGGCCATGGCCGGCTTCGGCGCGTCCAACGACCCGGCGACGCGCCTGTTGGCTCGTCCTTTCGGCGGTGGGCTTCTCTACGCCCCGGGTTCAGGGGGCTCGCTTGTGACGCTCGACGAGGGCGCCGTGGCGTTGGCCGGTGCGAGCCTGCCGCACAACAACTTGATGCCCTACCTGACCGTCAACTTCTGCATCGCCCTCCAAGGCATATTCCCGCAAAGGCCGTGACCATGACCGACGCCCCCCCGACCGGTCTCAGCCGCCGTGCCTTCCTGACCGGGACGGGCGCCGTCCTCGGCTCTGCCCTGCTGCTCGGCCCCAACGGGCTCCCGCGCCCTGGTGCACTGGCTCGTCTCGCTGCCGCGAACGGCCCCCGCCTGTCGCTCGGCTATATCGAAGGCAGCGCCGGCCTCGACCTGGGTGAGGCGCGCGCCCTGCTCACCGCATCTGGCACCCGCGTCACCCCGGCTTCGTCGCTGCGCAGCGGCGCCAAGGAGCTCGTCGGCGGGCTGGCAGCCGTACGCGTCGACAGCCTGACCCCTGGTGCGGCCGTCGAGCAGGCGGCACAGCTCGACACGTTGGTCTCGCCACCTCGCGGCGCAGGATCGTCGCCCTTGCCGTTCTACGCATGGACGATGAAGGCGGGTGGCGCTGGGAGCGGCCCCGCCTCCTTTGTCACCGCAGTGGAGAACGAGCCGTCGCTCGGCTTGGCCTTCCGCCTCGGCGGCCGCGGCAACTGGCAGGAGTCGACGGCGGTCTTCACCGGCGGCCGCGACCGCGGGCTGCCGAAGCTGCGCCCCGGCACCTACCTCCTCGGCTTCGACCGGCAGGCGTGGGCGCGCTCGCGAGTCCTGCCGCCCGCCGGCGATCCGTCGTGGGCCGGGCTCACGTCGCTCGTCGTCACCGTCGCCGCGGCATGACAACCGCAGCCGCCGTGGCTGCCGGTCTTGCCCTTCGGAACGCGACTCCTGCCGACGAGCCCTTTCTGCGCCTCGTATACAGGTCGACCCGGGAGGCGGAACTGATGGGGGTCTCGTGGGACGAGCCCACCCGCCTGGCCTTCTTCGACCAACAATTCGACGCGCAAGCTGCTGACTACCGACGTCGCTTCCCCGAATCCAGGACCCTCGTGGTCGAACGCAGCGGTGCTGCCGTGGGCCGGCTGTACCTGGCCGAAGACGACACCACGCTGCACGTGCTCGACGTCGCCTTGCTTCCCGAGCATCGCGGCCACGGGATCGGTGGGGCCTTGCTCCAGTGGATCATCGGCCATGGCAAGCGAGTGTCGCTGTCGGTGGGGAAGTGGAACCCGGCGCAACGCCTCTACGCCCGCCTGGGCTTCGAGGTGGTGGCCGACGACGGCGCATACCTCGCAATGGAGCGGCTGCCGCTCAGTTGAAAACGGCCTCGTAACGGCCGACGCCGGTAGGGACGATGAAGAGGTCGAACGCTCCGATGGCCTGGTGGGTCAGCCGAAGCGTTGCCTGCGGGGCCTGCCGGTCCGCCGGGCCACTGAAGACGAGGGTGAACGGCTCCGCCCGCTGCTCGTGCCCGCCGGCGTGCGCCTGCACCTCCTCGAGCGTCAGCACGAGCGGGTCTCCGCCCTCCACCTCGATGGAGAACGGCGTGCCCACATGGGGGCGGAAGGTGTCGGGAGTGGGATCGGCCAGCACGGACACAGAGCCTAAAACGCTCCCGTGGAGGACGTTTTCCGAAGTTATTTCCCGATTGAGTCAGACGCGCCGCACCTCGGTCGATAAGGCCGCACGTGTCAACGTCGCGGGCTAGCTCTTTGTGAAGCCTGCGCCGTCGACATGCAGGGGGCGGCTCGTCCTTCCCCGGTGTTGCAGCACTACACGCGGAACTAGGGCATCGGAGAGAAGACACATGGGTTCGATGGGATCGGCGGCGCATCGATTCACCAAGCGTGGCGTGCTCGCGCTTGCACTCTTGTTCACGGCGACCGTGCTGGTCGCGGGCGCCCGGCTCCTGCCGGCGCATGCCGTGCAGGCCGCCGCGCCCGCCAACGGCTACTGGATGGTGGCGTCCGACGGCGGCATCTTCAGCTTCGGCGACGCCGGCTTCTACGGCTCCCGCGGCGGCCAGCCGCTCAACAAGCCCATCGTGGGCATGGCGGGCACGCCGAGCGGCCGCGGCTACTGGTTCGTGGCCTCCGACGGCGGCATCTTCACCTACGGCGACGCCGGCTTCTTCGGCTCCATGGGCGGCCTCCCGCTCAACTCGCCGATCGTCGGCATGGCCGCCACCCCCTCGGGCAACGGCTACTGGCTGGTGGCAGCCGACGGCGGCATCTTCACCTTCGGCGACGCCGGATTCTTCGGCTCGATGGGCGGCAAGTACCTGTTCCGCCCGATCGTCGGGATGGCCTCGACCAACAGCGGCAACGGCTATTGGTTCGTAGCCTCCGACGGCGGCATCTTCTCCTTCGGTGACGCCACCTTCTTCGGCTCCATCGGCGGCAGCCACCTGAACGAGCCCATCGTCGGCATGGCCGCCGATCCCTTCGGTGACGGCTACTGGTTCGTAGCCTCCGACGGCGGCATCTTCGCCTTCGGCACCGACTTCCACGGTTCGATGGGCGGGGAGGAGCTTGCCGCTCCCGTCGTCGGCATGGCTGCCGATCCGTGGGGATTCGGGTACTGGCTGGTCGGTTCCGACGGGGAGATCTACGAGTTCGGTGAGGCGGAGTCGTACGGCTCGCTCGGCGGGCAGCCGCTGAACCAGCCGGTGGTGGGCATGGCCGCCACCACCTTCCTCGACAACCTCCCCGAAGCCCGGGACGATGCCTATGTCACAAGCGTCGGCACGAGGCTCACCGCGCCCGCGCCCGGCGTGCTCGCCAACGACAGCGACGCCGACGGCGACACCCTCGGCGCCACCCTGTGGGACGAGCCGGCCCACGGCACCCTTGAGGCCTTCGGCCGCAACGGCTCCTTCACCTACCTGCCCGATTCCGGCTTCAGCGGCACGGACACCTTCACCTATCTCGTCGACGACGCCTACTACTTCGGGAACCTCGCCACCGTCACCATCACGGTCAACACCCCGCCCACCGTCGCGGTCACGGCCGGGCCCGCCAACAACACCGACAGCAACGACGCCACCCCGACATACTCCGGCACGGCCTCCGACAGTGACGGCTCGGTCTCCAAGGTCGAGGTCAGCGTCAACAACACCCCCTACAGCCAGGTCTGCTCCGGTAGCTGCGCCACATGGTCGTACACCCGCAGCACAGCGCTGTCGGCCGGCCCGTCGCACAGCTTCACCTTCCGAGCCACCGACAACCGCGGGATGCTTTCGCCGCTGGTCACCCGCACGGTCCGCATCGACACCACCGCGCCCACCGTCACCATCAACCAGAAGGCCGGCCAGGCCGACCCCACCAACGCCTCGCCCGTGGAGTTCACCGTCGTCTTCAGCGAGGCCGTCACCGGCTTCGCGCCCGCCGACCTCACCTTCGCCACCGGCAGCGGCAACACGGCTACCCGCGGTACCCCCGTGGTGACCGGCAGCGGCACCACCTACAACGTGGCCATCCCGCTCACGGCCGACGGCACCGTCACGCCCACCGTTCCCGCCGCGGCCGCCAAGGACGTCGCAGGCAACGACAACGCAGCGTCGACGTCGACCGACAACGCCGTCGCCTACGACGCCACCCGTCCCACCTTCGACTCGATCGCCGCTACCGCCGGCAGCCCGACGGTCACCGCCACCTTCAGCGAGAGCCTGCTCTGCTCGACTGTGGGCACGGGCGACTTCGAGGCCACCGTGGGCGAGTCGCCCAAGTCCGTCACTGCCGCCGCCTGCACGGCGCCGACCGACAACACCGTCGAGATCACCTTGAGCGAAGCACCCGGCACCGACACCACCGTCGCCGTCCGCGCCCTCGGAGCCTTGACCGACGCCGCGGGCAACACCGTGGCCGACACCACCCGCACGGTCGACACCAACGACGCGCCGGTCCTCGCCGTCACCAGCGGCCTGGCCGACGACGGCTCCACCAACGACACGACCCCGACCTACGGCGGCACCGCCGGCGACGGCGACGGCACCGTGAAGCGCGTGGAGGCGAAGGTCGACACCGGCGAGTTCGCCACCAGTGGCGTGACGTGCACCGACTGCGACACCGCGTCGGCCACGTGGTCGTATACGCCCCTGACGTTGCTGGGTGACGGCGCCCACACAATCGCCTTCCGGGCCGTCGACAACCAAGGCGGCACCTCGGTCGTCGCCAGCCGTGACCTGTTGGTCGACACCGGCGCTCCCGGCGTCACCATCGTCAAGGCCGACGGCCAGGCCGACCCGGCCAACACCTCGCCCGTGAAGTTCACCGTCACCTTCAGCGAGGCCGTCACCGGCTTCACCGCCGCCGACGTGAGCGCCTCGGGCGCCGGCGCCGGAGCGCCGACCGTGACCGGCAGCGGCAGCAGCTACGAGGTGTCGGTTCCCGTCACCACTGACGGAAACCTCACCGCCTCGATCCCCGCAGGCGGCGCGTCCGACGCGGCGGGCAACACCAACACCGTCTCCACCGCGCCCGCCACAGTCGAGTACGACGCCACGCGGCCCGATGTCACCGTGAGCAAGAAGGCGGGCCAGGCCGACCCGACGAATGCGTCGCCGGTCCTGTTCACCGTCACCTTCACCGAGGCCGTCACCGGCTTCACCGCCTCCGACGTCGCCGCGACGGGCGCCGGGGCAGGCACGCCGTCGGTGACCGGCAGCGGCACCACCTACGAGGTCTCCGTGCCCGTCACCAGCCACGGCACCGTGACGGTCGCAGTTCCCGCAGGCGGCGCCTCCGATGACGCCGCCAACACCAACAACGGGTCGACGTCGCCCGCCACCGTCACCTACGACATCACGCGCCCGTCGGTGACCGTGGCCCGTGCCGAAGGCACCGGCCCGACGAACGACTCGCCGGTCGAGTTCACCGTCACCTTCAACGAGGCCGTCACCGGCTTCGACGCAGCCGACGACGTGGCCGTGGGCGGGGGGGCCGCCAACGGCGCCGCCACCGTCTCCTCCACGAGCACCTCCGTCTACAAGGTGACCGTGCCCGCCACCGGCGAGGGCGATGTGACGCTCGCCGTCCTGGTCGACCGCGCCTCGGACGCCGCCGGTAACAAGAACACGGCGTCGAACACCGAGACCATTCCCTTCGACAACGTCGACCCGGCCTTCACCGCTGTCACCGCCACCAGCGGCAGCAAGCTGGCCACCGCGATGTTCAGGGAGCCCGTACTGTGCTCGACGGTTGCCGCCGTCGACTTCACTGCCGCCTACGGCACCACGCCCGTGGTGGTCGAGGGTGTCGACTGCACAGGCACCGAGGACGACACCATCGAGCTGACCTTCGCGAGCGCTCCCACCCCGTCGACCGTCGTCTCGGTCACGCTGGTGGGCGTTGTGACCGACGAGGCGGGCAACATCGCCGCCGTCCCGACCACCAAGACCGACACCACCAACGGGCTGCCGACGCTGACCGTGACCGAAGGCCCGGCCACGGCGACGAATAGCACCACCCCGACCTACAAGGGCACGGCAGCCGACACCGACGGAACCGTTTCGGCCGTCCTGGTCGGCATCGACAGCGCTGAGCCGAGCGCGGCAGGCGTGACCTGCACAGGCTGCCCCGCCGCCTCGCCCACGTGGTCCTACACGCCCACCACCGCCCTCACCCCCGGCACCTACAACCTCACCTTCGTCGCCGTCGACAACGACGGCCAGGCCACCGACCCGGCCGTGACCCGCGCGGTGACCGTCGACCAGGTCGCCCCGTCCGTCACCATCGCCCAGAAGAGCGACCAGGCCGACCCGACGACGGCAGCAACGGTGAAGTTCACCGTCACCTTCAGCGAGGACGTCTCCGGGTTCGACGCCACCGACGTGACCGTCGCCGGCGCTGCCCACGACACCCCCGTGGTCAGCGGCACAGGGGCCGCCTACGAGGTCAGCGTCACGCTGACCGAGGACGGCACCGTGACCGCGAGCATCGCCGCGGGGGGCGCCGCCGACGCGGCGACCAACCCCAACACGGCGTCGCCCGACACCGGTGACCGTTCGGTGACCTACGACGGGACCAAGCCGGCCTTCGAGTCGGTGAGCGCCACCAACGGCAGCACCACGGTCGTGCCTGTCTTCAGCGAGGCCCTCGACTGCGCCACGGCCACGTCCGACGACTTCGCCGTGACCGTCAACGGCGTCTTCACCCCGATCTCGGCTGCCCCGTGCACCGACGGCGCCGTCGCCCTGACCGTGGGCACTGCGCCCACGCCCGGCCAGACCGTGCGCGTGACCCTCATCGGCGAGGTAGCCGACACGGCAGGCAACGAGGCCGACGCCCCGGTGTCGCACACCGTGGTGACCAACCAGCTCCCGACGCTGTCGATCACCGCCGGCCCGGCCGACGACTCCCTCACCAACAACGCATCGCCCACCTACAGCGGCACGGCGACCGATGGCAACAACAAGGTGAAGCAGGTCGAGGTCAAGGTCGGCACGGGCGAGTTCTCCACCGCCGGCGTCACCTGCACGAACTGCGGCACGCAGTCCGCTACGTGGTCGTGGACGCCGACGACGCCGTTGGCGTCGGGCTCCTACACGTTCGTCTTCCGGGCGGTCGACGAGCTCGATGAAGCGTCCGCTACCCGCACCCGTGACCTCAACGTCGACCTCGGGCGTCCGGGCGTGACCGTGGAGCAGTCGAGTGCAGGCGACCCCACCAACGTGAGCCCGGTGACCTACGCGGTGACCTTCACCGAGGACGTCACCGGCTTCGGCACCGACGACCTCGACTTCACCGGCACCACCGCGACCCTCGGCGTCGTCGCCATCGACAGCGCCAACGCCCCCGCCTACACCGTGACAGTCCCCGTGACCGGTGACGGCGTGGTGCTCCTCCAGGTGCTTGTCGACAAGGTGACCGACGACGCAGGCAACGGCAACGACGCCTCCACGTCCGCCGACCGTTCGGTGACCTACGACGACACCCCGCCCACCTTCGACGGGATCTCGGCGCCCGCCGCCGACCCGAATGTGGTGGCCCACTTCAGCGAAGCCATGCTGTGCTCGACGATCGACGACGACGACTTCGCCATCACCGTGGGCGGTGAGAACGCCGTCGTCACCGCAGTGTCGTGCTCGGGTAACGACGCCACCCTCACCTTGTCGGAGACGCCGCAGGACGGCGATCAAGTGGTAATCAACCTGACCGGCACCGTCACCGACCTGGCGGGCAACGTGGCCGCGCCCACCCAGCGCAGCAACGACTCCAGCCTGGCCCCGGCGATCACCGTCGATGCCTCGTCGCCGGCCGACAACGCCAGGACCAACGACACCACGCCCACCTACACCGGTACGGCGTCCGACCTCGACGGCCTGGTGACGCGGGTCATGGTGTCGGTCGGCACCCGCCCGTATTCGACCGCAGGCGTGGTGTGCACCAACTGCAACACGGCCTCGGCGACGTGGTCGTACACGCCGACCGCGCCCTTGGCGGACGGCACCCACACGTTCCGCTTCATGGCCGTCGACGACGCCACCGTTACCTCGCCTGCCGCTACCCGCACCCTCGTGATCGAGAACGTGCGCCCGACGGTCACGGTCACGGGGCCGGCGCGGAGCAACGCCGAGACGGTGACGCTGGCCCTCGAGTTCACCGAAGACGTCACCGGCATCGCGGCCGACGACATCGAGCTGAGCGGCACCGCCTTCCAGGTTGAGGCGCTGCGCAAGGCCGAGGTAACCAGCGTCGACGCCCGTCACTACAACGTCGCCATCACCGGCATGACCCGTGAGGGCACGATCGTGGCCACGGTCAAGGACGGCGCGGGCAGCGACGTCGCAGGCAACACCAGCACCGCCTCCTCCCCGTTCACCGTCGTGCGTGACACGACCGATCCCACGGTGACGGTCACCCAGAAGGCGGGCCAGGCCGACCCAACCAAGGATTCGCCGGTCAATTTCGTGGTGACTTTCAACGAGGTGGTCGTCGGATTCACCGCCGCCGACCTCACCGTGTCGGGCAACTCGGCGGCACCCACCATCACGCCTTCGGGCAACGCCTCGGTGTTCGAGGTCGCTGTGCCGGTGACCGCCTCCGGCCCGGTGACGCTGAGCATCGGCGAAGGCGTGGCCACCGACGAAGCAGGCAACGACAACGCCGCATCCAGCGGGGGCGACGAGTCGATCACTTACGACGTCGCGGCGCCGTCGGTGTCAGTCGCTGCCGACGACGCCATCACCAGCGGCTCGGCCGCCGAGTTCACCGTGACCTTCAGCGAAGCCGTCACCGGCTTCGGCAACGACGACCTCGTGCTCGGGGGCGGCGCCACCCGTGGCACGCCTTCGATCACCTCGACCGACAACATCGTCTTCGACGTGTCGGTGCCGGTCACCGCCGACGGTACGGTCACGCTCACGGTTGCCGCCAACGCGGCCAAGGACGTCGCGGGCAACGACAACACGGCCGCCCTGGAGACCCCGCAGGTCACGGTGGAGCGCACCGCACCGACGGTGACCATCACCGGGCCCGTCCGCACCAAGGCCGCCACCGTGACATTCACGCTGACCTTCAGCGAGGACGTCACCGGCATCGCCAACGACGACATCACCGTGGAAGGCACCGCCTTCAACGCCACAAGCCTCAACAAGTCCTACACCGTGAGCGGCGCAGACGACGTCTACACGCTCGACGTCACCGGCATGGACAAGGACGGCACCATCGTCGTCTCCGTGGCCGCAGGTGCAGGGACTGACGCAGCCGGCAACGGCAACACCGCGGGCGGTCCGTTCACCGCCACCCGCGACACCGATGGCCCGGCCGTGAGCGTCGAGCAAGCAGCCGACCAGGCCGATCCGACCAACGGCTCGTCGGTGAAGTACGCCATTGCTTTCGGCGAGAAGGTGACGGGGCTGACGGTTGCCGACCTCGACACCACGGGCTCGATCGCCACCCTCGGCACACCGACCCTGACGGGCAGCGATGCCAACTACACCGTGACCATCCCGGTCAGCGGCGAAGGCGAGGTGAAGCTGTCGCTCGCCGCGGGCGCAGCAGTCGACGAGGCAGGCAACGGAAGCGACGCCTCGACCTCGACCGACAACACCGTCACCCGCGACAGCGTCGGCCCGGCCACCAGCGTGGCTGCCGTCGACGCCAGCGAGAACGGCAGCTCGGCCCGGTTCACCGTGACCTTCGCCGAGGACGTCACCGACTTCGACGACGTGCCCGGCGACCTCACCCTCACCGGCAACGCCACCCGCGGCACGCCGACGATCACCCAGGGCGCCGACGCCAAGACGTACGACGTGGCCGTCCCCGTGACGACCGACGGCACCGTAATCCTCGAAGTCCCCGCAGGGGTGGCCGTCGACGGTGCGGGCAACGGCAACCTGCTGGGCGCCGCCCAGACCGTCACCGTCGACCGTGACGTGCCGACGCCTACCATCACCGGCGCCGCTCGCACCAAGGCCAGTCCCATCGTGTTCACCGTCACCTTCGACGAGCCCGTCTCCGGTTTCACCAAGGAAGACGTGACCGTTTCGGGCACGGCGTTCAGCGAACTGGCGTTGATGAAGGACCACAGCGTCACCGGTGACGACGACACGTACACCGTGAGCGTCACCGGCATGAACCAGGACGGCACGGTCGTCGTCTCGGTGGCCGCGGGCGCCGCCGAGGACGGCTCCGGCAACGCCAGCTCGGCCGCGGGCCCGTTCACCACGGTGCGCGACACAACGGCGCCCACGGTTACCGTCGACCAGGCCACCGGCCAGGCCGACCCGACCAACGTGGCGTCCGCCGAGTTCAAGGTGGTCTTCACCGAGAAGGCCGTCGGCTTCGTGGTCGGCGACATCCAGACGTCCGGCCCGGCAGGCACGCCCACGCTAACCCCGGTGGGCACCGACGGCACCGAGTTCAAGGTGGTGGTTCCCATCACGGGCGACGGGGCCGTCACGGCCACGGTGCCCGCGGGCGTGGCTACCGACGAGGCAGGCAACGCCAACGCGGCGTCGACCGGCGACAACAGCGTCACCTACGACGGCACCAGGCCCGACTTCACGACGGTGGGTGGCCAGGTGGGCCGCACCACCGTCACCGCCAACTTCAGCGAGGCCGTCGTCTGCACGTCGGCCAAGTTCGCCGCCTCGTTCAACAAGACGGTGAGCGGCACAACCACCACCCGTCCGCAGTCGGTGACCTCGGTGGCATGCTCGGGCACCGTGGCCACCCTCACCCTCTCCGGTTCGCCTACCGAAGGCGAGCGGGTGGCGGTCACCTTGGTCAGCGGCGTGGCCGATGCCGTCGGCAACACGGCAGCCAGTGAGACCGTGGTGTCGCCCACCCTCTCGGGTGGCGCCACCCCGGCTACAGAGACCAACCCGCTGCCGACCTACACCGGGTCGGCGACGGGCGGCCTGCCCGGGGTGAACGTGGCCAAGGTGGAGGTCAAGATCGACAACGGCACGCCGTCGGATGCCGACGTCACCTGCCCCAGTTGCGGCACGCCGTCGGCCACCTGGTCGTGGCAGCCCGACCTCCCGATGCTGCCGGGTAACCGCACGATCACCTTCATCGTGACCAACGCGGGCGGCAGCACCATGGAGATCGTGCGCAGTGTCACAGTCCTGTAGTGCCTAGGCGGCGTCGCCGGTTCGCTCACACGCTGACGAACCAGCGGCGTCGCCACATGCCGTAGAGCACGAGCCACCACAGGCCCACGAAGGCCAAGGCGTAGGCCAACGAGCCGACGTGCAGGCCTGCCCAGGGCACGAACAGGTGGTGGTACAGCCAGTCGCGGGCACCGGTGTCCTTGAGCACGTCGGAGACCAGTTCCGACGCCACGTACAACACGATGGCGTTGCGGCCGAAGACCTCGAAGGCCCAGGCGAAACGGTGGCGTTCGCCCACCGCCACCAAGGCCAGCGCCGAGAGCCCGACCGTCAGCACCACGAACGAGCTCGTCCAGAGCCGCTTGTTGACCGGGTACACGATCGCCCACAGCAGGCCGCTGCCCACGCAGAACACGCCGACCCGGGCCACGAAGCCACGGCCCTCCTGGCGCAGCCACTGCACGATCCAGAAGCCCGCCAGCACGTTGACGGCCGCCGCGGGGGTCGAGGCCAACCCCGATGGGTCGTACGACCCGTCGCCGTACAGGCGCTCGGTGCCGAGCAGCAACCGGTCGAGCCACCCCGACATGTTCCCCTCGGGCGTCAGGGGCCCCAGCGACAGGAACGCCCACCACGCCAGCAGCACGCCGGCGCCGACCTGCCACTGGCGCCGGGGCGGCAGCAGCTTCACCACGGCCACGGTGAGCAGGTAGCAAAGGGCGATGCGCTGAAGCACCCCCAAGAACTTGAGCGAGTCGAGGGGCACCCGCCCCAGCCCGTTCAGCACCAGCCCGAGGAAGAACAACACGGCGGTGCGCCGCAGCGCCCGGGCCCACGTCAGCCGGTCGACCGACTGGGCCAGCGAGGCGCCCATGACGAAGAGGAAGAGCGGGAAGACCAAGTCGGCCGGGGTGAACCCGTTCCACGCCGCGTGCCCGGCCCCGGGGAAGGGGTGCTCGCCGCTGCCCTGGTTCTCCACCACGATCATGAGGGCCACCGTGGCACCACGAAGCACGTCGAGCGACGTCAGCCGCCGCAGGCGCTCGGGGGCCCGAGTGACCAGCACGAGCGAGACGTACCCGCCGAAAGGGAGTTGTATGGGAGCCGTGGAACAGTGCGCCCCGTGGGAGACGCCGGTGGGCACGCTGCTCGTGTCGTGGGGGAGCGGCGGCGTGACCGGGATCGCGCCGCCCGACCTTTTGGTGCCCCGCCTCGGCGGACGCACCCCCACGCCGGTCGAGCGGCTGCCCGCCGACCTGCATGACGCCCTCGACCGCCGCCTGCGGGGCGAGCACGTCGAGCTCGACGTCGACTTGCGCGGCCTCACCCCCTTCGCCCGCGACGTGCTGGCCGCGGCGGGCGAGATCCCGTTCGGCGAGGTGCGTCCCTACGGCTGGATCGCCCAGGAGATCGGCCGTCCCGCCGCCGTGCGGGCCGTCGGCTCGGCGCTGGGCCGCAACCCGGTGCCGGTGGCCGTCCCCTGCCATCGGGTGGTGCGCACCGACGGCGCCGTCGGCCACTACGCCTTCGGCCTCCCCATGAAGCTGCAGCTCCTCGAACTGGAAGGTGTGCGCCGATGGAGATAGAGGTCGTCGTCGAGATCCCCAAGGGATCGCGCAACAAGTACGAAGCCGATCACGACACCGGCGAGATCTGGCTCGACCGCATGCTGTTCACCGCCACCCAGTACCCGGCCGACTACGGGTACCTGCCCAACACGCTGGCCGACGACGGCGACCCCCTCGACGCCATGGTGCTGCTTGAGGAGCGCACGTTCCCCGGCTGCCACATCCTGGCCCGCCCCGTCGCCGTCTTCTGGATGCGCGACGAGAAGGGCGCCGACGCCAAGCTCCTGTGCGTGCCCGCCACCGATCCGCGCTGGGCGGGCGTGTACGACATCGGCGACCTGCAGCCCCACCTGCTCGACGAGATCGGCCACTTCTTCGACGTCTACAAGCAGTTGGAGCCGGGCAAGGCCACCGAGACCCGCGGGTGGGAGGGCCGTGAGGCCGCCGAAGCTGCCGTGGCCGAAGCCCGCGCCGCCTACCCACCCCCCGCCTGACCCACCGTTCTGGTCCGTAAATCCGGCACGTACGTGCCGGATTTACGGACCAGAACCGTATCCTCGGCAGGGTGACCTCCAGCCGCTGGGCCCGCCTCGTCCTGCTCGCCGCCCTGTTGGCCCTGCCCGGCATCGGGAACTCGGCCTCCGGCGCCACCACCGGCCCCGCCGTGCTCGCCTTCGGCGACGCCCAAGCGCCGGGCAACCCGTCCGACCTCCGCCCCAACCGGCCCATCGTCGGCATGGCCCGCACCGCCGACGGCAGCGGGTACTGGCTCGTCGCCTCCGACGGCGGCATCTTCACCTTCGGCACGGCCCGCTTCCACGGCTCCATGGGGGGCAAGCCCCTCAACCGCCCGGTCGTCGGCATGGCGGCCACGCCCGACGGCAACGGCTACTGGCTCGTCGCCTCCGACGGGGGCATCTTCACCTTCGGCACCGCCCGCTTTCTGGGCTCGATGGGCGGCACCCCGCTGAACCAGCCGATCGTCGGCATGGCCGCCACCTCCGACGGCAACGGCTACCGGCTCGTCGCCTCCGACGGGGGCATCTTCACCTTCGGCACTGCCGGCTTCCACGGCTCCATGGGCGGCAAGCCCCTCAACCGCCCGGTCGTCGGCATGGCGGCGCATCCGACCGGCACCGGCTACTGGATGGTCGCCTCCGACGGCGGCATCTTCGCCTTCAACGCCCCCTTCCACGGCTCGACCGGCGGGCAGCGCCTCAACCGCCCCATCGTCTCCATGACGCCCGCACCCACCGGCTACTGGCTGCTGGCGTCGGACGGCGGCGTGTTCTCCTTCGACGCCCCCTTCCACGGCTCCGGCGTCGGCAAGCTCGGCGCCGGTCGCACCGCGGCGGTGATCGTCAACAGCCCCACCGGCAACGGCTACAACGTGCTCGCCGTGGCCGCCGCCGTGCGCATCGGCTTCACCGGCGACGTGCACGGCGTGGGCCGGGTGGCCGCCCACATGGCCCGCGGCGGCGACCCGCTGGCCGGCATGCGCCCGTACTTCGCGGCCAACGAAGCCAACATCGCCAACCTGGAGACCGCGGTGGGCTCATCGGGCAGCCCGGCCTCCAAGCAGTACACCTTCCAATCGCCGCCCGAGCTCGTCTACCGCTTGCGCTCCGCAGGCGTGAACGTGGTCAACCTGGCCAACAACCACAGCCTCGACTACGGCCACGGCGCCCTGTTGGAGACCATCAACCACAGCCGCAACGCCGGGCTGCAAGTGGTGGGCGCGGGCGCCAACCGGGCCGAGGCCTACCGCCCCGCCATCGTCACCACCCCGGGCGGCACGGTCGCCTTCCTCGGCTTCAGCCAGGTCGTGCAAGCGGGATGGGCAGCCACCGACAGCAGCCCCGGCGTGGCCTCGGCCTACGACGTCAACGCCGCCGTCAACGCCGTGCGCAACGCCCGGGCCCACGCCGACCATGTGGTCGTCATGGTGCACGCAGGCGTCGAGCTGGCCGACTGCCCGACGGCCAAGCAGCGCGACTTCAGCCTGCGGCTGATCGACGCGGGCGCCGACGTGGTGGCCGGCGGCCACCCCCACGTCCTCCAGGGCATCGAGCGCCGGGGCCGGGGGATCATCGACTACAGCCTGGGGAACTTCGTCTGGTACCACAACCAGTCGCCCTCGAACCGCACCGCCCTGTGGTCGGTCGAGCTGGGCACCGACGGCGTCGTCGGCCACGAGATCACACCGGCGCTGATCGACGGCAACGGCAGCCCCCAGCCCGTCGGCGGCGCCACCGCCGACGACATCCGCCGCCACGTGGCGAGCCTCACCCCCGGCGCCGGCCGCTGCTGACCCCCACCGCCGAAGTTGCGTAGGAATCGCGCCGTTTTCCGGCGCGATTCCTACGCAACCTCTAGAGCAGGCGCTGCATCAGCACCACGTCGAGCCACCGGCCGAACTTGCGCCCGACCTCCTTCTCCACGCCCACGACCTCGAACCCGCACGCCTCGTGCAGGGCGATCGACACCTCGTGCCCGCCCACGATGCGCGCCATCACGGCGTGAAACCCGTGCACCTCGGCCAGCCGCACCAACTCGGCCAGCAGCAGTCGCCCCACGCCACGCCCCCGGGCCGACTCGTCGACGTAGACCGAGTCCTCGACCGTGGTGGAGTACGCAGGCCGCGACCGATACGGCGTCAGCGACCCGAAGCCCAGCACTCGCGAACCGTCGACGGCCACGATGGCGGGGTGGGCGCCTGCGTGCTCGGCCAGCCACGCATGCTGCTCCTCCGCCGTGCGAGGCACCAGGTCGAAGGTGACCGTCGAGCCGGCGACCTCCCGGTTGTAGATCTCCCGCATGGCCTCGGCGTCTTCCAGCCCGGCCAAGCGCACCGCCACGTCCATCCGATCGACCCTAGGCGCCCCTCGGCCGGCCGCCGCTATCATGTCCGGTCGCGCCCTCTTAGCTCAGTCGGCAGAGCACAGCCATGGTAAGGCTGGTGTCGTGGGTTCGATTCCCACAGAGGGCTCGGTATTTCTTGGCGGCGTAGCTCAGTTGGTCAGAGCACACGGCTCATAATCGTGTGGTCGTCGGTTCGAGTCCGACCGCCGCTACCACCCGCACCACTTTCCTCGGGAGAACGACGACATATGGCGAAGCAGAAGTTCGAGCGCAACAAGCCGCACCTCAACATCGGCACGATGGGCCACATCGACCACGGCAAGACGACCCTCACCGCGGCGATCACCAAGACCCTGGCCGAGCGCTACCCGAACGAGGGCAACTCGTTCACGGCCTTCGACATGATCGACAAGGCCCCCGAGGAGCGCCAGCGCGGCATCACCATCAACATCGCCCACGTCGAGTACGCCACGCCCAACCGGCACTACGCGCACGTCGACATGCCCGGCCACGCCGACTACATCAAGAACATGATCACCGGCGCCGCCCAGGTCGACGGCGCCATCCTGGTGGTGAGCGCGGCCGACGGCCCCATGCCC